>CAZIJU010000001.1:0-15667 GCA_964539745.1 uncultured Burkholderiaceae bacterium
ATTCCTCGCCTGCGGCTCGGAATGACAATAGGGGGCTGCGGCTCGGAATGACAATAGGGGGCTGCCGCTAAAAATGACAACAGCGGCGTTGCGGCTCGCAATGACGAAGCCAGGCCGGGGGAATAACGCTGGCCTGTCATCCCGAGCAAACGCGAGGGATCTCCGCGTTGCGAGGCGGCGGAGATTCCTCGCCTGCGGCTCGGAATGACAATAAGGGGGGTTGCAGCTCGGAATACAAGAGCGGCGTCGCGGCTCGGAATGACGAAGGGCGGCGGATGCGAGCGCCAGGCGGTCGGTGGTGTCGCGAAGATTCGTAATGATGAATAATTCCGCCTCACGACCGCAGCGGTCGGAAGAAAAAAGAGAGGAGACCTCGCCGTGATATCCCGCCGCGCGCTGTGCGCGTCGCTGCTCGTCTGCCTCGCGCTACCTTGCGCGGCGGCAGCCCAAGGCTATCCGACCAAGCCGATCCGGCTGATCGTGCCCTACCCGCCGGGCGGGCCGCTCGATACCGCCGCGCGCGCGCTCGCCGAACGCGTCAAGGATTCGCTCGGTACGGTCGTCGTCGAAAACCGCGCCGGCGCCGGCGGCAACATCGGTGTCGATCAGCTCGCGAAGTCCGCACCCGACGGCTACACGATCGGCATCGGCGCCGTGGCCACGCACGCGATCAACCCGTGGCTGTTTTCCAAGCTGCCCTACGACCCGCTGAAGGACTTCGCGCCGATCACGCTGATCGCGCACGTGCCGAACGTGCTCGTGATGCCGCCGGAGACCGCCGCCAAATACGGCATCGAGTCGGTGCGGGACCTGATCGAGTACGCGCGCAAGAACCCGGCGAAGCTCAACTATGCCTCGGGCGGTAACGGCAGCGGCGGACACATGGCCGGCGAGCTTCTGAAGTCGATGGCCCGCATCTCGATCGTCCACATCCCGTACGCGGGTGCCGCGCCAGCGCAGCTCGGGCTGCTCGCCGGGCAGACCGAGCTGATGTTCGACAACCTCGCTTCGGCCGCGCCGCAGATCCGCGCCGGCAAGCTACGCGCGTTCGCGGTGACGACGGCGAAACGCTCGCCGGTGTTCCCCGAGCTGCCGACGATGAGCGAAGCCGGCGGCAAGGCGCTTGCCGGCTTCGACGTCAGCACCTGGTTCGGACTGTTCGCGCCGGCGGCGACGCCGCCCGCGATCGTCGAACGACTGAACGACGAATTCCGCCGCGCGCTCGGCTCGAGCGAGATGCGCGAAAGGCTCGCGCGCATGGGCGCGGAGCCGGCGCCGACCACGCCGGCGGAGTTCGCCGCCTTCGTGCGCGCGGAGCTCGCCAAGTACGAGCGCATCGTCAAGTTCTCGGGCGCCCAAGTGGACTGAGGATCGAAGACTGGGCGTCGCGCCGAAGAAGACCGGCTGCGCGCCCCGGCTCGGCATTTGTCAATTCCGGTGGAGACCACGTGAAAATCAGGAATCCGAAAAACTTCTGGTCGGGCGTGATGTTCCTCGCGCTCGGACTGTTCTTCGCGCTTTTCGCGCAGAACTACGAGATGGGCACCGCGCAGCGCATGGGGCCCGCGTACTTCCCGACGGTGCTCGGCGCGCTGCTCGCGCTGCTCGGCCTGGGCATCGCGATCGGCGGACTGGCGCGCGAAGGGCACGACGGCCGGATCGAGAGGCTCCACTTCGGACCGATCGCATGGATCATCGGTGCGATCGTCGTGTTCGGCGTGCTGCTGCGTCCCGCGGGGCTGGTCGTCTCGCTGGTCGCGCTGGTGGTCATCTCGATGCTCGGCAGCCACGAGTTCAAGTGGAAGGAGGCGGCCGCCGTCAGCGTCGTGATGGGCGTGATCGTCTACCTGGTCTTCATCTACGGCCTGAAGCTGACGATCCCGGTCTGGCCGGCCTTCATAGGAAACTAGTCCGCGGCGGAGAAGACGATGGATCTGATCAATCATCTCGCGCTCGGTTTCGCCACCGCGTTGACGCTGCAGAATCTGCTGTACTGCTTCGTCGGCGTGCTGGTCGGCACGCTGATCGGCGTGCTGCCCGGCATCGGCCCGATCGCCACGCTGGCGATGCTGCTGCCGACCACGTACGCGCTGCCGCCGACCTCGGCGCTGATCATGCTGGCGGGCATCTACTACGGCGCGCAGTACGGCGGCTCCACCACGGCGATCCTGGTCAACCTGCCCGGCGAGTCGTCGTCGGTCGTCACCTGCATCGACGGCTACCAGATGGCGCGCAAGGGACGCGCGGGTGCGGCGCTGGCGGTGGCCGCACTCGGCTCGTTCTTCGCCGGAACCGTCGCCACCGTGATCGTCGCGGCGCTGGCCGGACCGATGGTCGAGTTCGCGTTCAAGTTCGGCCCGGCCGAGTACTTCTCGCTGATGGTGCTGGGGCTGATCGGCGCGGTCGTGCTCGCGTCGGGTTCGCTCGTCAAGGCGATCGCGATGATCCTGCTCGGGCTGCTGCTCGGGCTGGTCGGCACCGACGTGAATTCGGGCGTGGCGCGCTTTTCGTTCGACGTTCCGGAGCTGACCGACGGCATCGGCTTCGTCGCGATCGCGATGGGCGTGTTCGGCTTCGCCGAAATCATCGCCAACGTCGAGAAGCGCGAACACCGCGAGGTCTTCACCGACCGCGTCGGGCGGCTCTGGCCGAGCAAAGACGAGTTCCGCAAGGCCGCGCCGGCGGCGGTGCGCGGCACGCTGCTCGGTTCGATCCTCGGCGTGCTGCCGGGCGGCGGCGCCCTGCTGGCGGCGTTCGCCGCGTACACAGTGGAAAAGAAAATCGCGAAGGATCCTTCCGAGTTCGGCAAGGGCGCGGTGGCCGGTGTGGCCGGACCGGAATCGGCCAACAACGCCGGCGCACAGACCTCGTTCATCCCGATGCTCACGCTCGGCATCCCGCCGAACGCGGTGATGGCGCTGATGATCGGCGCGATGACGATCCACAACATCCAGCCCGGCCCGCAGGTGATGGCGAACAACCCGGCGCTGTTCTGGGGGCTGATCGCTTCGATGTGGATCGGCAACCTGATGCTGGTGATCCTGAACCTGCCGCTGATCGGGCTGTGGGTGCAGCTTCTGAAGGTGCCGTACCGGTGGCTGTATCCGGCGATCCTCGTGTTCTGCTGCATCGGCGTGTACTCGATCAACAACAACACGTTCGACGTGTACATGACGGCCGCCTTCGGCGTCGTCGGCTACGTGCTCTACAAACTGCGCTGCGAGCCGGCACCGCTGCTGCTCGGCTTCATCCTCGGACCGATGATGGAGGAGAACCTGCGGCGCGCGATGCTGCTGTCGCGCGGCGATCCGACCACATTCTTTACGCGACCGCTGTCGCTCGCGCTGCTGCTGATGGCCGCCGCGCTGCTGGTGATCGTTGCGCTGCCGGCGATCAAGGCCAAGCGCGAAGAGGCCTTCCATGAAGTCGACTGAGCGCATTGCGGACTGCGGGTCGAAACCGACCGGCGAACGGCGAAGTGCCGCAGCCGCGAAACGCTTCGCAGTGACACTGTTGCTCGCGCTGGCGCCGCTTGCGGTGCTCGCGCAGTACCCGGCCAAGCCGATACGCCTGGTCGTGCCGTTTCCGCCGGCGGGCGCGACCGACATCGTCTCGCGCGAGCTGGCGCGGCATCTTTCCGAGCGCCTGAAGCAGCAGGTGATCGTCGACAACCGCCCGGGCGCGGGCGGCGCGCTCGGCAGCGACATCGTCGCCAAGAGCCCGCCTGACGGCTACACGATCCAGATGGCCACCAGCTCGACGCACGCGATCGGCCCACTGCTGAACCCGAAGACCCCGTACGACCCGCGCGGCGACTTCACTCCGATCGCACACGTGGCCAACTCGCCGAACGTGCTGCTCGTCGCGCCGAACGTGACGGCGAACAGTGTCAAGGAACTGGTCGAGCTGCTGAAGCGCTCGCCCGGCCGCTACAACTATGGCTCGAGCGGCAACGGCACGATCGTTCATCTGACCTCGGAACTGTTCAAGGCGATGACCGGCACGTACGTGGTGCACATCCCCTACCGCGGCACGGCGCTCGTGATCCCGGACATGCTGTCCGGCCAGATCCACCTGCTCTTCGACAACATCGCATCGGCGCTGCCGCACCTGAAGGACGGCAAGCTGCGCGCGCTGGGCGTCACTTCGCGGAGCGCTCGCCGTTGCTGCCGGACGTGCCGCCGGTGGCGCAAGCCGTGCCCGGCTTCGAGTCGGTGACCTGGTTCGGCGTGTTCGGACCGAAGGGCCTGCCGCCGGAGGTCGTGCAACGGTTGAACGGCGAGATCAACGCCGTGTTGAAATCGCCCGAATTCGTCGAACGCCTGCGTGCACTCGGTTACGAGCCGGCCGGCGGCAGCCCGCAGGATTTCGCCGCGCTCGTGGCGCGCGACACCGACAAGTGGGCAAAGCTGATCCGGGAGCGCAAGATCACTGCGGAATAACGCCGGGCGCCGGCCGGTTGCTGCGCCTCGAAACACCCGCGCGCGCTGCAGGCGGCGCGGTCCTTGACCCTTCACCCTCGACGCCGATGTTCAACTGGACCAACCCCTACCCTTCGACGCGCACGCCGGTGTTCGCACGCAACGTCGTCGCGACCTCGCAGCCGCTCGCCGCGCAGGCGGGGCTGCGCATCCTGCAGTACGGCGGCAACGCGGTCGACGCGGCCATCGGCGCGGCGGCCGTGATCGCGATGACCGAACCGTGCAGCAACGGATTCGGGTCCGACAACTTCGCAATCGTCTGGGACGGACAACGGCTGCACGGAATGAACTCGAGCGGATTTGCGCCCGCCGCATGGACGCTCGATTACTTCGTCCGCAAATACGGATCCGATGCGGCGCGCAAGCGGCCCGCGCGCGGCTGGGACGCCGTCACCGTGCCGGGCGCGGTGGCCGGCTGGGCGCTGCTGCACGGCCGGCTCGGGCTGCTGCCCTTCGAGGACGTGCTGGCACCCGCGATCGAATACGCCGAACGCGGTTTCGCGGTGAGTCCGATCACGCAGTCGAAGTGGAAGCTCGCAGAGCCGATTCTCAGGGACTGCCCGGGCTTCGCTGAGCATTTCCTGCCGCGCGGGCGAGCGCCCGAAGTCGGCGAGCATTTCGTGCTGCAAGGCGCGGCGAAGACGCTGCGCCTGGTCGCACGCAGCAGGGGCGAAGACTTCTACCGGGGCGAAATCGCCGCGGCGATCGCGCGCTACGCCGCGGGCACCGGCGGCGCGCTGACCGCGGACGATCTCGCCGCCTACTGGGACTTCGTGCGGGCCAACGGCTGGGTCGGAACGATCAGCCAGGCCTTCGCCGGCCACGAACTGCACGAAATTCCGCCGAACGGGCAGGGGATCGCGGCAGCGGCGTGCTTGGGGATCCTGAAGCACACGCCGCTCGAAAGTTTCGCGGTCGACGGCGCCGACTGGCACCACGTCATGATCGAGGCGATGAAGCTCGCGTTCGCCGATGCGTACGCGTACGTCGCCGACCCGCGCGCGATGCCGTGCACGCCGGCGCAATTGCTCGACGCGGACTACCTCGCGCAGCGCGCGCGGCGGATCGACATGAAACGCGCGCAGGTCTTCGGCCCCGGCGCGCCGCCGAAGGGCGGGACCATCTATCTCGCGGCCGCCGACGCCAACGGCATGATGGTCTCCTTCATCCAGTCCAACTACATGGGCTTCGGCTCGGGTGTGGTCGTTCCCGGCTACGGCATCTCGCTGCAGAACCGCGGATACGGTTTTTCGCTCGATCCGGCGCATCCGAACTGCGTGGCTCCGCACAAGCGGCCCTTCCATACGATCATCCCGGCCTTTCTCACGCGCGGCGGCGCGCCGGTCATGAGCTTCGGCGTGATGGGCGGCAACATGCAACCGCAGGGGCACGTGCAGACCTTGACGCGCATGCTGCTCGCCGGGCAGCAGCCGCAGGCCGCCTGCGATGCGCCGCGCTGGAAATGGGACTCGGGGTTGAAGGTCGATCTCGAGCCGACGATGCCGGGTATCGTGCGCGAGGAACTCGCCCGCCGCGGCCACCAGATCGCGAAAACCGAGGACAGCTACATGGACTTCGGCGCCGGCCAGTTCATCTGGCGGCTCGGCGATCCCGCGATCGACGGCTACGTCGCCGCGAGCGATTCCCGGCGCGACGGGCTGGCGGCGGGGTACTGAGGGAGTCCATCCGAGAACCTCATGGAACGCCGGGAAAGCAACGCTCTCTTCTCGGTGTTCTCGGTGTCTCGGTGGTCAGATCGGCGACCTCCGAAGGCGGACGTCATCACCGCCGAGACACGGACAACAGCACTCGGTCGGCGCGTCGCCGAACTGTCCGGATCCTCCCTGTCGATCAAGCGAGCGCGCGTTCGAGAACGCGCACGACGTGCAGCGCTTCGTGCCCGCTGCCGTCGGCGATCTGGTGGCGGCAGCTCGTGCCGTCGGCGACGACGAGCGTGTCTTCGGCGGCGCCGCGCACGGCGGGCAGCAGCGACAGCTCGGCCATTTTCATCGACACATCGTAGTGCGCGGCCTCATAGCCGAAGCTGCCGGCCATGCCGCAGCAGCTCGACTCGATCGTCTCGACCTTTAGAATCGGGATCAGCCGCAGCACCTGCTCGACGGGCCGCATCACGTCGAAAGACTTTTGATGGCAGTGGCCGTGCACCAGCGCGCGCGCTTGCGGCAGCGGCTTGAGGGCGAGCTTCAGGCGGCCGGCAGCGTGCTCGCGTGCGAGGTATTCCTCGATCGTGAACGAATTCGCGGCCAGCGCGCGCGCGGGCTCGCCCAGTCCCATCACGAGATACTCGTCGCGCAGACCGAGCAGGCAAGACGGCTCCAGCCCCACGATCGGCACGCCGCGTTCGACGAACGGGGCGAGCGCAGCGAGCAGCCGCCGCGCCTCGCGCTGCGCTGCTTCGACCTCGCCCGACGCGAGGAAGGTCCTGCCGCAGCACAGCGGGCGCGCCGGCTGCGCGTCGTCGGCTACCGCGCGCGCGACGTGAACGCGCAATCCGGCGGCCTTCAGCACCGCGAGCGCCGCACGCGCGTTCTCCGGCTCGAAGTAGTTGTTGAACGTGTCGACGAAGAACACGACGTCGGCATCGTTCGCGTGATCGTGCGGCGCATCGCGCAGGAACGCATCGCTGCGCCAGCGCGGCAGCGAGCGCCGCGCCGACAGCCCGAGCCATCGTTCGCCGAGCGCCTTCGCGCCGGGCAGCCACTCGCGCGCGTTCGCCAGCCACGGCAGCCTCGCCGCCCACGGCGCGTAGCGCGGCAGATACGCGATCAGCCGGTCCTTCAGCGTCAAGCCGTGTTTCCTCTTGTAGTGATGAAGGAACTCGACCTTCATCTTCGCCATGTCCACGCCGGTCGGGCATTCGCGGCGGCAGCCCTTGCAACTGACGCACAGGTCGAGCGTCGCGTACATCTCGTCGGAGGTGAACGCATCGGGGCCGAGCTGACCGGAAAGCGCCAGCCGCAGCGTGTTCGCGCGGCCGCGCGTGACGTGCCGCTCGTCGCGCGTGGCGCGAAAACTCGGACACATCGTGCCGGCGTCGAACTTGCGGCAGTGGCCGTTGTTGTTGCACATCTCGACCGCCTTGCCGAAACCCTGCGCCGGATCCTCTCCGGTTCCGGGCGGCGTCGTTTCTTCGGTTCGATGGTCGTTGTGAACGTTCCAAGCCGACCAGTCGAGCGCAGTTTCGAGCGGCCGGATCGCGTAGCCCGGCTTGAAGCGGAACAGGTTCGCGTCGTCCATCTTGCTCGGCCGTACGATCTTGCCCGGGTTCAGCAGGCCGTCCGGATCGAACAGATCCTTGATCTGCTCAAACGCGCGGGTGAGGCGCGGTCCGAACTGCCACGCAACCCATTCGCTGCGCACCAGCCCGTCGCCGTGCTCGCCTGAGTACGCGCCCTTGAATTGGCGCACGAGCGCGGAAGCTTCCTCGGCGATCGCGCGCATCTTGGCCGCGCCATCCCGACGCATGTCCAGGATCGGCCGCACGTGAAGCGTCCCGACACTGGCGTGCGCGTACCAGGTGCCCTTCGTTCCGTACCTGGCGAACACGTCGGTGAGCCGCGCGGTGTATTCGGCCAGGTGCTCGAGCGGTACTGCGCAATCCTCGATGAACGACACCGGTTTGCCGTCGCCGCGCATCGACATCATGATGTTGAGCCCCGCCTTGCGAACTTCCCACAGCGCCTTCTGCGCGCCGGCGTCGGTCAGCTCGACCACGCTGGCGGGCAAGCCCAGGTCCGCCATCAGTTCGACGAGCTGCTTGAGCCGCGCGACCTGCGCCGCGTGCTCGTCGCCGGAGAACTCGACGAGCAGGATCGCTTCCGGCTCGCCGATCAGCGCGCGCTCGATTGTCGGGCGAAACGCCGGGTTGGCGCGCGACAGCTCGATCATCGTGCGGTCGACGAGTTCGACGGCGGTCGGCGCGAGCTTGACGATGTGCTGCGCCGAATCCATCGCCGCGTGGAACGTCGGGAAGCTGACCACACCGAGCACCTTGTGCGCCGGCAGCGGCGCAAGCTGCAGGTGCAGGCGGCGAAACAGCGCCAGCGTGCCTTCGCTGCCCACGAGCAGATGCGCGAGGTTGACCGAACCGTCGGCGGTGTACGGCCGCTCGCTCATCGGGTGGAACACATCGAGGTTGTAGCCGCCGACGCGGCGCATCACGGTCGGCCACATCCGTTCGATCTCGTCGCGTTCGCGCGCGCCGATTTCGAACAGCTTCGAGACGAGCCGCGAGGCGCGCGCCGATTTGAGCGCTCGCCTGGCGGCGACGCCGAACGGCCCGAAAAACTCGTCGGTGCCGTCGGCGAGCAGCGCGTCGATACCGGCGACGTTGTGCACCATGTTGCCGTACGCGATCGAGCGCGACCCGCACGAGTTGTTGCCCGCCATGCCGCCGAGCGTGGCCTGCGCGGAGGTCGAGACGTCGACCGGAAACCACAGCCCGTGCGGCCTGAGGAACGCGTTCAACGCATCGAGCACGATGCCCGGCTGCACTTCGACCGTTCGCGCTTCCTTCTCGAACGCGATCACGCGATCCAGGTGCTTGCTGTAGTCGATCACCAGCGCGCGCCCGACCGTCTGACCGCACTGGCTGCTGCCGCCGCCGCGCGGCAGGATCGGTACCTTCAGTTCGCGGCAGATGTCGAGCGCGGCGCGCAGGTCGTCCTCATCCTTCGGGATCAGCACGCCGATCGGGTCGACCTGATAGATCGACGCATCGGTCGAATAGCGCCCGCGCGAGGCCGCATCGAACAGCACTTCGCCTCGCACCGCGCGCCGCAGGCGGTGCGCGAGATCGGTTCGGGCAAGCGCCGGCTGAAAGAACATGCGGCGCGCGGAAGGCGCGCCGCCGGCCGCGGTCGAGCTCATGCGCGGCGTCCGTTGATCCGGCGCGCGGACCTGACCGCGCGTTCCGCCGCCGCGCCGGCCACGCGCGGGACGCCCGGGCGCCGCGCGGCTGTCGATCGTGCAGCGGCGCCGTTGCCGCGTCGCGCGGTTGCTCGGCCGCCGGCGGCAGGCGCAGTGCCAACCTCGCTTTCCATCAATGCGAGAACCGCGGCGGCGCACTTGTGCGCGAGGTGCTCGACCAGCAGGCGGCGCATCCGCTCGCCGTCGCGCGCGGCCAGCGCCTCGAGCATCTGCTCGTGCTCGGCGAGCGCGGCATCCCACTTCTTGCGGTCGAAATTGGAACGGAAGCGCAGCGCGTGCAGCCGCGCGTTGACGGTGCGATAGACCTGCGTCAGCACCGGATTGCGGGCGGCTTCGTTGATGCGCTCGTGAATCGCACGGTTCAGCCGGTAGTATCCCGGCAGGTCGCGCTTGCGGTGGCACGCCGCCATCTGCCGCTGCAGCTCGCGGATCTGCGCCAGCTCGTCCTCGGTGATGTTTGCGCAGGCGAGCTCGCCCGACAGCCCTTCCAGCGCGCCCATCACCTGGAACGTGTGCACGACCTCGTCGCGACTCAATTTCGCGACCTGCGCGCCGCGGTTCGGTAGCAGGACGATCAGCCCTTCCGTCGCCAACACCTTGAACGCCTCGCGCAGCGGCGTGCGCGAGATGGCGAGCTGTTCGCACAACACGCGTTCGTTGAGCCGTTCACCGGGCGCCAGTGCGCCCTCGGTGATCATGTCGCGCAACTGCGCGACGACGGCGGCGTGCAGCACCTGCCGGCCGATCGCGCGCGGCCGGGCGGCTTCGCCGACGCGAGCTTCACTGACGGGAATCACGGACTTGCCTCCCGTGTTGGAATGGCCTAGTGTATACAAAATTCAATTCGATGAAGCTGTCATCCCGAGGAACGAAGTGACGAGGGATCTCGGGCGTTGCGCTTGAGGCTCCTCCGCCGCGCTGCGCGCGGTGTCGGCATGACACGACGTCGTAAAGGAAAACGATGCTTCGACTGAATTCGCACCCGAGCGGCCGCCACTTCCTGCAGATTCCGGGGCCGACCAACGTGCCGGACCGCATCCTGCGCGCGATCGACCATCCGACGATCGACCATCGCGGCCCCGAGTTCCAGGCACTGGGGAAGAAGGTGCTCGCCGACATCCGTGCGATCTTCAAGACGCGAAACCCGGTCGTCATCTATCCCGCGTCGGGCACCGGCGCGTGGGAAGCTGCACTCGTCAACACGCTGTCGCCGGGCGACGCGGTGCTGATGTACGAGACCGGGCACTTCGCGAGTCTGTGGAAGAAGATGGCGGAGAAGCTGGGGCTCGTGCCGATCTTTCTCGGCGGCTTCGAGCAGGGAAGCTGGCGGCGCGGTGTGGACGCCGCTGCGATCGAAGCGCGGCTGGCGGAGGATCGCGCACACAAGATCAAGGCCGTGTGCGTCGTGCACAACGAGACGTCCACCGGCGCAACGTCCGACATCGCCGCCGTACGGCGTGCGCTGGACCGCGCGCAGCACCCGGCGCTGCTGCTGGTCGATACGATCTCGTCGCTCGGATCGATCGACTATCGCCACGACGAGTGGGGAGTGGACGTGACGGTCGGCGGCTCGCAGAAGGGACTGATGCTGCCGCCGGGCCTGTCCTTCAACGCGGTCAGCGACAAGGCGCTCGCCGCGGCCCAGTCCGCGCGGCTGGCGAAGTCGTTCTGGAGCTGGGCTGAAATGCTGGCTGCGAACGGCAACGGCTTCTTCCCGTACACGCCGAGCACGAACCTGCTGTACGGCCTCTCGGAAGCGATCGACATGCTGCTCGAAGAGGGGTTGGACAATGTGTTCGCGCGACACGCACGTCATGCGGAAGCGACGCGCCGCGCCGTGCGCGCGTGGGGTCTGGAGATCCTGTGTTCGAACCCGTCCGAATACAGCAACACGCTGACTGCGGTCGTGATGCCGAAGGACGCGCAAGGCAAACACTACGACGCCGATGCTTTCCGCAAGACGGTGCTCGCGAACTTCAACATGTCGCTCGGACAGGGCCTGTCGAAGCTGTCGGGCTGGGTGTTCCGCATCGGCCATCTGGGCGACTTCAACGACCTGACGCTGGCGGGCACGCTCGCCGGTGTCGAGATGGGGCTTGCGCTCGCGGGCGTGCCGTATCGCGCCGGTGGCGTGCAAGCCGCGCTCGACTATCTGCGCGAGACCGCGCCCGCTGCGCGCGCGAAGTCCGCCGGCACCGCCCCGGCGAGGGCGGTTGTGTGAACGGCAACCGAATCCAGCACGCTTGTCATCCCGAGGAACGAAGTGACGAGGGATCTCATGCGTGGCTCTTGAGAGTCCTCCCCCTCGCTCCGCTCGGGGTCGGAATGACAAAGCGTTTTCACACAAGCTACGCACACCAAGGAGACCAACGCATGAACCGTCAGTTCAATCCGCGCCTTCGCGTTCAACTGATCGCCGCAGCGTTCGGCATGACTGCGCTGATGACCAGCGGCGCCGCACTGGCGCAGATCGAGATCAAGTTCGGCCACGTCGGCGAACCCGGATCGCTGTTCGCCGCCTCCGCAGAGGAGTTCGCCAGGCGCGCCAACGCCAAGCTCGGCGACAAGGCGAAGGTGGTTGTTTACGGATCGAGCCAGTTGGGCGGCGACAAGGAGCTGCTGCAGAAGCTCAAGCTCGGCACCGTCGACATGGCGCTGCCCTCGACCGTGATGTCCTCCGAGGCCGACCTGTTCGGCGTGTTCGAGATGCCGTACCTGGTCAAAGACCGCGAGCACATGAAGCGCATCGAGCGCGAGGTCTTCTGGAGCAAGCTCGCGCCGGAGGCCGAGAAGAAGGGGCTGAAGGTCATCGCCGTGTGGGAAAACGGCTACCGCCACATCACCAACAACAAGCGCCCGATCAACACGCCGGACGATCTGAAAGGGATCAAGCTGCGCGTGCCCGAGGGCAAGTGGCGGGTGAAGATGTTCCAGGCCTACGGCGCCAATCCGTCGCCGATGAAATTCTCCGAGGTCTTCACCGCGCTGCAGACCGGCGTGATGGACGGTCAGGAAAATCCGTTTACGCAGATCTACAGCGCCAAGTTCCAGGAGGTGCAGAAGTACCTTTCGCTGACGGGCCACGTGTACACGCCGGCGTACGTGACGGTGGGTGCGAAGAAATGGGCGTCGGTGCCAGCGGACGTGCGCAAGATCCTGGAGCACACCGCGAAGGAAACGCAGGCGTTCGTCTACGAGAAAGCGGCGAAGGACGACGAAGAGCTGCTCGGCAAAATCAAGGCGGCCGGGGTCGCCGTCAATACGCCGAACAAGGACGCCTTCATTGCCGCCAGCAAGCCGGTCTACGAGGAGTTCGCGAAGGAAGTCGCCGGATCGAAGGAAGTGATCGACCGCGCGATCGCGCTCGGCAAATAGGCCTCCGATGACGTTGCAGCAGCTGCGCCGGGGGTACGAGCGCGCCCTCGAGTGGGTCGTGATCGCGCTGATGGTCTTGCTCGCCGCCGAAGTGACGGCGGGCGTGGTGTTCCGTTACGTCGGCTACGCGCTGGTCTGGTACGACGAAGTCGCGTCGATCCTGCTCGCGTGGCTGACGTTCTACGGCTCGGCGCTCGCGTCGGTGAAACGAGCGCACATCGGCTGCCCCGAGCTGATCGAGCAGCTTTCGCCGCCGAAGCGGCGCGCCTTCGACATCGTCGCGCAGCTACTCGTGATCGGCTTTTTTGCGCTGCTGCTGTGGGTCGGGCTGTCGATTCTGCCGATCCTCGCGACCGATCACATGGTCAGCCTGCCGGCGGTGCCGATGAGCTTCGTGCAGTCGGTGATTCCGATCTCGGCCGCGCTGATCCTGCTCGCCGAAGTGATGCACCTGGCGACGCTGCTGCGATCGATGCCCGCGCGGTCGACCGGCGCGGCGTTGTCCGACGGACTGCACTGAACCGCGGGGAGCACGCACATGACGATGCTGTTGCTTTTCGCGGCGGTGCTCGCGCTCGTGCTGATCAACGTGCCGATCGCGGTCGCGCTCGGCATCGTCGCCGTCGTCGCGATGGTCGCCAGCCACGGGCTCGAATCGCTGCCCAATCTCGCGCTCGTCGTCTACAACGGCGCGACCAACTTTCCGCTGCTCGCGATCCCGCTGTTCATCCTGGCCGGCGCGATCATGAACGCCTCCGGGATCTCGCAGCGGCTGATCGCGTTCGCCTCGGCGCTGTTCGGCTGGATCCGTGGCGGACTCGCGCACGTGTCGATCGGCGCGTCGATGTTCTTCGCCGAGATCTCCGGTTCGGCAGTGGCCGACGTCGCCGCGCTCGGTTCGGTGATGATCCCCGGCATGCAGGCGAAAGGGTATCCGCGCGCGCTCGCCGCCGCGGTGATGTCTTCGTCGGCGACGCTGGCGGTGATCATCCCGCCGTCGATCCCGATGATCCTGTACGCGGTGATGGCCGAAACCTCGGTCGTGCAGCTCTTCGTCGCCGGCATCATCCCAGGGATCATCGGCGGCTTCGGACTGATGGGCATGGCCTACTGGTTCGCGCGCCGCTACGACCTGCCGCGCGAAGCGGCGTTCTCCGGCCGCCGCGTATGGGAAACGTTCAAGCGCGCGGCATGGGCTTTTCTGCTGCCGATCATCATCCTCGGCGGCATCTTCGGCGGCATCGTCACGGCCACCGAAGGTGCGGCACTGGCGGTCGTTGCGTCGCTGTTCGTCGGACTGTTCATCTACCGCGAGCTCGATCTCGTCCATCTGAAGCGCGCGGTGCTCGAAGGCGGTGTGCAGACCGCGATCGTGATGCTGCTGGTCGCCACCAGCGCGCTGCTCGGCACCTATCTGACGGAAGTGCAGGCGCCGCAGGCGCTGGCCAAGGCGGTCAGCGACTTCACGTCGAACAAGTGGGTCGTGCTGGCGCTACTGAACGTGCTGTTCCTCTTCCTCGGCATGTTTCTGCATTCGGCGGCGGCGATCATCCTGGTCGTTCCCGTCGTGATGCCGCTGGTGAAGACCGTCGGCATCGATCCGGTGCACTTCGGCCTGATCGTCACGATCAACCTCGGTATCGGCCAGCAAACGCCGCCGGTGGCGAGCGTGCTGATGGTCGCCAGCTCGATCGCCAAGGCGAGCGTGTGGGAAGTGACCCGCACCAACGTCTGGTTCATCGGCGTGCTGTTCGCGGTGCTGATGTTGGTGACCTACGTGCCCGCCACCGGACTTGCGCTGGTGGAACTGTTCTATCGGTGAGTCCAATGTCCGAACTCGTCCTCGTGCAGCGCGCAGGCAGCATCGCCACCGTCGTGCTGAACCGTCCCGAGAAGCTCAACGCGCTGACGCGGCCGATGTGGCAGCAATTGGGCGAGACGATCGCTCGGCTGTCGGCCGACGATTCGCTTCGCTGCATCGTTCTGCGCGGCGCGGGCGAGCGGGCATTCTCGCCCGGCAACGACATCTCCGAGTTCGAGACCGTGCGCTCGAACAAGGCGCAGGCGCGCGAGTACGGCAAGATCATGCACGCCACGGCGCAGGCGCTGGCCGAGTGTCGCCATCCGCTGGTCGCGCAGATCCACGGCATCTGTGTCGGCGGGGGCCTCGAAATCGCCGCCTTGTGCGATCTGCGCATCTGCGGGCAGAGCAGCCGGTTCGGTGCGCCGATCAAGAACCTGGGCCTCGTGATGGCCTACCCGGAGATGCAGCCGCTGCTGCAGCTGGTCGGGCCCGCGGTGGCGCTGGAGATCCTGCTCGAAGGGCGTGTGTTCGACGCCGCCGAAGCGAAGGACAAAGGCCTGGTCAGCCGCGTCGTGCCGGACGAGCAGGTCGCCATCGAGGCGCGCGCAACCGCCGAGCGCATCGCCGAAGGCGCGCCGCTCGCCGCGCGCTGGCACAAGAAGTTCGCGCGGCGCCTCGCCGACCCGCGCCCGCTGACCGAAGCCGAATACGACGAGTGCTTCGACTGCTTCGACACCGAAGACTTCCGCATCGGTTATCGCGCGTTCCTGGCGAAGGAAAAGCCGCGGTTCGTGGGCAGGTAAGTCGTCATTCCGAACCGCGCAGCGGTGAGGAATCTCGGCGCTCGAACGGCTGAGGTCCCTCGCCGACGGCTCGGGATGACAACAGGACGAGGGCGTGCCGTGAGAAACGAACGCAAAACCGGACCGCTCGCCGGCATGCGGGTGCTGGAGCTGGCGCAGATCATGGCCGGGCCGACGGCAGGTGATGGTTCCGAACCGTGCAGCGGTGAGGAATCTCGGCGCTCGAACGGCTGAGGTCCCTCGCCGACGGCTCG
>CAZIJU010000001.1:15767-28012 GCA_964539745.1 uncultured Burkholderiaceae bacterium
GACCGCTCGCCGGCATGCGGGTGCTGGAGCTGGCGCAGATCATGGCCGGGCCGACCGCGGGGATGATGCTCGCCGACATGGGCGCGGACGTGATCAAGGTCGAGAAGCTGCCCGGCGGCGACGACGCGCGCGGCTACCAGGAACCGCGCGTCAACGGCGTATCCGCGCCGTTCCTGATCCTGAACCGCAACAAGCGCGGCATCGCTGTCAACCTCAAGCATCCGAAGGGCCGCGAGGTGCTGCTGCGGCTGGTCAAGGACGCGGACGTGCTGACCGAGAACTACCGCATTGGCACGCTGGAGAAGCTCGGCCTCGGGTACGACGTGCTCGCGCGGGTCAACCCGGGGCTGATCTACTGCGCCGTGTCGGGCTATGGCCGCACCGGACCGTATGCGGACAAAGGCGGTTTCGACCTGATCGCGCAGGGCTTCGCCGGGCTGATGTCGATCACCGGCGAACCGGGCGGGCCGCCGGCGAAGACCGGCAACTCGGTCGCCGACATCAACGCCGGCATCCTGGCGGTCGTGGGCATCTGCGCCGCGTATGCGCACAAGCTGAGGACCGGTCGCGGCCAGGTGGTCGATACGTCGCTGATGGAGGCTGCGCTTCAGCAAACGTACTGGCACGCGGCGATTTTCTTCGCGACCGGCGAATCGCCCGGGCCGACCGGCTCCGCGCACGTGCTGACGGCGCCGTACCAGGCGTTCCGCGCGAAGGACGGCTGGATCAATATCGGCGGCGCCAATCAAGCGAACTGGGAGCGCATCGCCGAAGTGCTCGGCCATCCCGAATGGCGCGACGATCCGCGCTTCCGCACCAACAGCGACCGCATGCGCAACCTCGACGCGCTGGTGGCGGCGATGAACGCGGTGCTCGCCACCCGCACGCGCGCCGAATGGATCGCGCTGTTCGATGCCGCCGGCGTGCCGGTCGGCCCGGTGCACTCGATCGGCGAGGCGCTCGCGCACCCGCAGACGCAGGCGCGCGGCATGGTCGTCGACCTCGTGCATCCGCAGGCGGGGCCGACCAAGGCGCTCGGCTGCCCACTGCACTTCTCGGCGACGCCGACCTCGATCGACCGCCCGGCCCCGCTACTCGGCGAGCACACGCGCGAAGTGTTGCGCGAGCACGGCTATTCCGACGAACAGATCGACGCGCTGGCGGCAGACGGCGCGATCGAGGAAGCGCGCGCGATGGCATGATCCGTCCGCGGGGCGCTGCGGCGCTCCGCACCGTACCCCGCCGGTTTCTCGGGGTCGAGCCATCGTCGCGAGCTGCAATGAACGACGCCGTTTCCGCGCTAAGGAACCTTTTCGAAGTCCTGCCCGACGCATGCATCGTCGTCGACGAAAGCGGCACGATCGTGCTGGCCAACGCCGCGGTGCGGCGCGTCTTCGGCTATCTGCCGGACGAGCTGATCGGTCGCGACCATCGGATCCTGGTACCGCAACGCCATCGTGAAAAGCACGCGCAGTTGCAGACACAGTTCATGCGCAGCGCGCAGGCGGCCGCGATGAGCGCGCGGCCGTCGCTGCCGGCGCTCGCCAAGTCGGGCGACGAGGTGCCGGTGTCGATCGCGTTGGCGACGATCGCGCTCGGCGGCGCGCGGTACGCGGTCGCGATCGTGCGCGACGCCACGCCGGCGCGCACGCGGCCGGCCGATGCGCCGCCACACTCGCCGAACGACTCGCTGACCACGCTCGGCAACCGACTCGCGCTGTCGCGCCGGATGCAGCGCGCGATCGCGGCCGGCCGCCCGTTCGCGCTGCTCGTCCTGAACTTGACGCGCTTCCGCCAGTTCAACGAACAGCACGGCCATCGCATCGGCGACGAGATCCTGCGCATGGTCGCGCGCCGAATCCAGTCGCAGGTGCGCGCCGACGACCTCGCGGTGCGCATCGGCGGCGACGAGTTCGCCGTGCTGCTCGACGGGGTGGCGAGTGCAGCGCAGCTCGAGCCGCGCGCCGCCGCGCTGGCCGACGGCATCGCGCAGCCGTTTCGCGTCAGCGACGTCTCGGGCGCGGTCGGCGTCAACGTCGGCGGCGCGCTGTTCCCGCGCGACGGCCGCAGCGAGGACGACCTGCTGCTCGCCGCGAATCTGGCGATGTACCGCGCCAAGCGGTCGAACCGCGCGTTGTGGATCGAGCCGGGCGACGGCGCGACGAAGCGCTGAGAGGTTCGCAACGTTCGGCGTCCGCCCGGCCGGCGACGCGCACGGCCATCGGCCGGCCGCATACCGTGCGGGCGCAGCCCATGCCGCCGCCGCAACCGGCAGCAACAGGCAACGACGACGCTACCGCAGCGCGTCGCAGCGGCGACCGCGCTGCTCGCCGGTCAGGCACTGCGCGAGTTCCGGCCGCGTCTTCAGCAGGAAGATCAGGCGCGCGGCACGCGCCGTGTCGGCGAAGTCGCTGAAGACGCCGTCGACACCCAGTTCGTAGAACTTCAGGTACTCGTTGACCGGATTGCCGGCGTAGTCCTTCGCGAGCCGGCGCGGCTCGTTACGGAAGGTGAACGGGTGCACGAGCAGCCCGGCAGCGTGAGCGTCGGCGACGACTGTCGTCGGCGCGAGCAGCGTGCGGTCGGCCTCGTCGACGCGGCCGTCGCCGTTGACGTCGTCGCATTGGCCGTCGCCGTTGGCATCCGTGCACTTCGAGCCGATCAGGTACGGCTTCCATGGGCCGATGCCGTCGGCGTAGGTCGCGATCTCGCGCAGCCCGGCGGGGGTGAGCAGGTCCTTGAACGTGCGCGCATCGCCGCGCACCGCGAAGTCGTACGGCTTGTCGAACGGCGGCGCGAGCGTCACCGTGCCGTCGTTGGCGACCGAGTCGCCGTCGATCAATTGCACGAGCTTCACGCGCGTGCGGGTGCGCAGGTACTGCAGGTTCGACACCTCGAACGACTGGATGAACACCGGCGCGCCGCGATGGTTCATGCCGGCGCGGGCAAGCTCGTCGAGCAGACGGTCCTCGAGCGCCAAGCCGAGCGCGCGGTGATAGGTCGGATGCTTCGTCTCCGGGTACACACCGATCGCGCGACCGTGCTCGACAGACTTGCGGCGAACGAGGTCGAGCACCTCGGCGAAGGTCGGAATGCCGAAGCGGCCGTTGAACGACGGATCGCGATCGGCCATCGGCTGGATCGCGCGCAGCGTCTTGATCTCCGCCAGCGTGAAGTCGCTCGCGAAGAAACCTTCCTCGGCGACGCCGTCGACGACCGCGGTGCGCTTGCGCGAAGCGAACTCGGGCCGCGCGGCGACGTCGGTCGTCGCGATCAGGTTCGGCTCGTGGCGGGCGATCAGCACGCCGTCGCGGGTCGCCACCAGGTCGGGCTCGACGTAGTCGGCGCCGAGTTCGATTGCCAGCGCATACGCTTCGAGCGTGTGCTCGGGCAGATAGCCGCTCGCGCCGCGATGTGCGATCACCAGCGGCACGCCCGGCCGCGCGCCGCTTCGGGCGGCCTCGGCGTCGCGTCCCTGCGCGTGCGTTGTGTCGGTCGTCATCGGCGAAACGGCCAGCAACAGCGCCGCCGTCAGGCGGCCGGCAAGCATCGCTATCATTGTGAACCTCCTCGGTCGGACGGCAACGGCGGCACGCTACGGAAGTCGCGTGTCGCGCCGATGACGATCCGCGCGGCGGGCGCGCGGCGCGACCCCCTTATGCGCGTCCCGCTTTTGCGCGAGCGCGGCCGCGCGCCCGGCAGCCCGATAGAATCGCCGCTCACAGGAGGAACTGCAGCCAATGACCCATAAGACATACGAACCCGTCACCTCGCACAAGGTCGCCTTTCTCGGGCTCGGCGTGATGGGCTACCCGATGGCCGGCCACCTCGCGCGCGCCGGACATCACGTCACCGTGTTCAACCGGACGAGCAAAAAAGCCGAGCGCTGGGTCGAGGAGTACGGCGGCAACCTCGCGAAGACGCCGCGCGAAGCCGCGGCCGGCGCGCAGATCGTCTTTGCTTGTGTCGGCAACGACGACGACCTGCGCTCGGTCGTTCTCGGCGCCGACGGCGCCTTCGCCGGCATGGGCAAGGACGCGGTGTTCGTCGACAACACGACCGCCTCGGCTGCGATCGCACGCGAGCTGTACGCCGAGGCGCGCAAGCTCGGCCTGCACTTCGTCGATGCGCCGGTGTCCGGCGGCCAGGCCGGCGCGGTCAACGGACAACTGACGGTGATGTGCGGCGGCGACGCGGCCGCATTCGAGCGGATCCGCCCCGTCGCGATGGCCTACGCCAAGGCGGTCACGCTGATCGGACCGAGCGGATCGGGCCAGCTCGCCAAGATGGTCAACCAGATCTGCATCGCCGGCCTGCTGCAGGGTTTGTCCGAGGGCATCAATTTCGGACTGGCGGCCGGGCTGGACATGAAGCTCGTGCTGCAGGTGATCGGCAAGGGCGCGGCGCAGAGCTGGCAGATGGACAACCGCGGCACGACCATGATCGACGACAAGTTCGACTTCGGCTTCGCCGTGGACTGGATGCGCAAGGACCTCGGCCTGTGCCTGGACGAGGCGCGCCGCAACGGTGCGCCGCTGCCGGTGTCGGCACTGGTCGACCAGTTTTACGCGGACGTGCAGGCGATGGGCGGCGGGCGGTGGGATACCTCGTCGCTGATCCGCCGCCTGCGGCACAAGAAGTAGGCGAGACAAAACAAAAACGCCGGCGTGCGGGGTCGCGCGCCGTTCGATCGGAAAACCCCTTCGCCCCGGATCGCCGATGGACGCCGCCGTCAGTCAGTCGCTCGCCGAGCTGCGCCCTGCGCTGCTGAAGATCGCGCGGCTGCAGCTTCGCAACGACACCTGGGCCGAGGACGTCGTCTCGGAGACGATGATCGCCGCACTCGAAGGCGCGGGCGGCTTCGCCGGCCAGTCGCAACTGAAGACCTGGGTCGTCGGCATCCTCAAGCACAAGATCATCGACCACTTCCGCCGCGCCGCGCGAGAGGTCTCCACCGATGCGCAGGTCGAGGCGGCCGAAGTCGAAACCTTCGACGAGCTGTACCACCCCAACGGCCACCGCCTGGACCCACCGCTCGACTGGGGCGACCCGGAACAGACGCTCGCGCGCACGCAGTTCTTCGAAGTCCTGCAGCTTTGCGTCGACCGGCTGCCGGCCAATCTCGGCCGCGTGTTCATGATGCGAGAGTGGCTCGAACTGGAGACCGCGCAGATCTGTAAGGAGCTGTCGATCACGTCGACCAACTGCTTCGTGATGCTGTTCCGCGCGCGCATGCGCCTGCGGGAGTGCCTCGAATCGAACTGGTTCGGGAAGGTGCAAGCCGGATGATCAAGCGACTGACCCGAATCACCTGCCGGCAGGCCCACGTGCTGCTTTCGGAGCGGATGGACCGCCCGCTGTCGCCGCTCGGGCGCTACCGCCTGTATCTGCACCTGAAGGCCTGCGACCTCTGTTCCCGCGTGGACCGTCAGTTCGATCTGATCCGCAAGGCGGCCAGGCGGCTCGGGGAATAGTCCCGGCGGTCCGGTTCGGCGTGCCTGCGGATCGGCCGATCCCGAACGCACATTGCCGTTACCGCGCGGTCGACGATTCGCCTTGCTCCAGCCCCTGCTGGAGTGAGTCGATCAGCGGGCAGCGCACCTGACCACCCGACTGACCGCATCGTCGCACCAGGTCAGCGAGCGCGCCCTCGATGCGCTGCAGATCCGCAAGCCTCGCGCGTACCACGGCGAGTTTGCTTTCCGCCAGCGCGCGCGCCTCGTCGCAGTGGGTGCCGTCTTCCAGTCGCAGCAAATCGGCCACCTCGTCGAGGCTGAACCCCAGCCGCTGCGCGGACTTGATGAAGCGAACGCGCGCCACGTCCGCGGCGGTGTAGCGACGGACGGTGCCGCGCTGCCGCTTCGGCTCCGGGAGCAGGCCGCGGCGCTGATAGAAACGGATCGTCTCCACGTTGACGCCGACAGCGCGCGCGAGCCCGCCGATGGTCATGTGCTCGGACCCTGTCGACATCGCGCTTGACTCCGTACACGAGTACGGACGTACTGTAACGCCGGTTTAACCTTTCATGGACTCGCTCGATGAATGCCTCCGTTTCCACGACACGATCCAACGACGATCGCACGGGCGATCACGCACCGCGTGCGGCGCTCGCCGCCGGCGGCCTCGCAGCGCTACTCGCCTCCACCTGCTGCCTCGGCCCGCTGGTGCTGGTGATGCTCGGCGTGAGTGGCGCGTGGATCGGCAATCTGACCGCGCTCGAACCGTTCCGGCCGCTGTTCGTCGCCGCCGCGCTCGTCGCGCTGGCGCTCGCGTGGCGGCGCATCTACCGGCCGGCGACGGCGTGCAAGCCCGGCGAGGTTTGCGCGGTCCCGCAGATGCGGCGCGGTTACCGTGTTCTGTTCTGGGTCGTCGCGGCGCTCGCGGCCGTGGCGATCGCGTTCCCTTACGTGTTGCCGCTTTTCTACTGAAGGAGCCGTCATGAAGAACTTCCTCGCCCTGCTCGCGCTGGCCGCCGCGGCGACGCCGCTCGCCGCTGCCCCGCGCACGGTCACGCTCGCGGTCGACAACATGACCTGTGCCGCCTGTCCGATCACCGTCAAGAAGGCGATCGCGCGGGTCGACGGCGTGTCGAAAGTCGACGTCAACTACGAACGGCGCGAAGCGGTCGTCACGTTCGACGATGCCAAGGCGAGCGTGGAGCGCATCGCCAAGGCCAGCGCCGACGCCGGCTATCCGGCGCGGGAAAGAAAGTGAAGCAGACCGACCCGAACACCCTGTTGAAGGTCGGCGTCGCCGGCACGGCGATCGCGGCGCTGTGCTGCTTCACCCCGGTGCTGGTGGTGCTGCTCGGCGCGGTCGGTCTGGCTGCGGCCGTGGGCTACCTGGACTACGTACTGCTGCCGGCGCTCGCGATCTTCGCGGCGTTGACGGCCTACGCGATCTGGCGCCGGCGACGGTTGACCCATTGCGCAACCGACGGCTCGTCCTGCGTGCGATGAGGCCGCGATGATCCGCCTGCAAATCGAAGGAATGACCTGCACCGCATGCGCCCGGCACGTCGACGCCGCGCTGCGCGCGCTGCCCGGCGTGCAAGCCGTGGAGGTGTCGTATCCGCTCGGACACGCCGCGGTGCATGCCGACGCCGGCGCGCCGATCGATGCGATGCTCGGTGCGGTGCAGGCGCTCGGCTACCGCGCGCGCGTCGAGGACGATGCGCGCGAGCCGCCGCCGCACGCCGCGTCCTCGCCGCCACGCATTGCCTCTGGCGCGCCGGCGCTGCGCGTGGCGATCATCGGCAGCGGTGGCGCGGCGATGGCGGCGGCGCTGAAGGCCGCCGAGCACGGCGCGCGCGTCACGCTGATCGAGCGCGGCACGATCGGCGGCACCTGTGTCAACGTCGGCTGCGTGCCATCGAAGGTGATGCTTCGCGCCGCTCACGTCGCGCACGTGCGCGCTACGAGCCCGTTCGACCGCGGTATCACGCCGTGCGCGCCCGCGATCGACCGCCGTGCGCTGCTGGCGCAGCAACAGGGCCTGGTCGATGCGCTGCGACGCGCCAAGTACGAAGACATCCTCGCCCGCAGCGCGGCCATTGACGTATTCAAAGGCGAAGCGCGCTTCGCCGACGCGCACACGCTCGCGGTGCGGCTCGCCGACGGTGCTGAGAAGACGGTGCCGTTCGATCGGTGCCTGATCGCCACCGGTGCCAGCCCCGCGGTGCCACCGATCCCGGGGCTCGCCGACACTCCGTTCTGGACGTCGACCGACGCGCTCGCGGCAGAGACGATCCCGCCACGGCTCGCAGTGATCGGCGCCTCGGCGGTGGCGGCCGAGCTCGCACAGGCGTATGCACGGCTCGGCAGTCGCGTGACCATCCTGGCCCGGCGCACGCTGTTCGCCGACGAGGACCCGGCCATCGGCGCGGCAATTGCTGCGGTGTTTCGCGCCGAAGGCATCGACGTGCGCGAGCGCACCCAGGCGCAGCGTGTGGCTTACGCGGACGGCGAATTCACGCTCGCGCTGGCATCCGGCGAGATCCGCGCCGAGCGGCTGCTGGTGGCGACCGGACGCACGCCCAACACCCGCGCGCTCGAGCTGCACCGCGCCGGCGTGATCACGGACGAGCGCGGCGCGATTCGCGTCGACGCGCAACTGCGCACGAGTGCCGAACACATCTACGCCGCCGGCGACTGCACCGACTTGCCGCAGTTCGTCTACGTGGCTGCGGCCGCCGGCACGCGCGCGGCGATCAACATGACCGGCGGCGATGCGGCCTTGGACCTCGCCGCGATGCCGGCGGTCGTGTTCACCGATCCGCAGGTGGCCACGGTCGGGCTGTCGGAGGCCGAAGCGCAGCGGCAGGGCATCGAAACCGCCAGCCGCACGCTGACGCTGGACATCGTGCCGCGCGCGCGGGCCAACTTCGACACCCGCGGCTTCGTCAAGATCGTCGCCGAGGCCGAACGCGGCCGACTGCTGGCCGTGCAAGACGTGGCGGCCGAAGCGGGCGAGCTGATCCAGACCGCGGCGCTGGCGATCGCGCAACGGATGACGGTGAGCGATCTCGCAAACGCGCTATTCCCTTACCTGACGATGGTCGAGGCGCTGAAGCTCGCCGCGCAGACGTTCACGCGCGACGTGAAGCAGCTTTCCTGCTGCGCCGGCTGAGCGGGGTGGTGTTCAGCCGAGCAACGCGGGCAGCTCGGCGAGCGAAGTCAGCACCGCGTCGGGTCGGCCGGGCAGCCGCTCGGCGCGCTGCCCGTAGCGATTGCACCAGACGACGCGCATGCCGAAAGCGGACGCTGCATACGCGTCCCACGCGTTCGACGACTGGAAAGCGATTGCCGCGGCAGGGATGCCGAGCCGATCGACGGCAAGCTGATACACGCGCGGGTGCGGTTTGTAGACGCCGACCTCCTCGACCGACAGCACCGCGTCGAGCACGTCCGTCAATCCGGCTGCGTTCACCGCGGCGGCGAGCATCGCCGGCGTGCCGTTCGAAAGGATCGCCGTGGTCAGTCCGCGCGACTTCAGTTCGCGCAGCGTGGCAGGGACTTCGGGAAACGCTTCCAGCGTCAGGTACAGTTTCATCAGGCGCGCGCGCAAGGCGGGCGATGCCAGGCCGAGTGTGTCGAGCGCGTAGTCGAGCGCGTCGCCGGTCACCTGCCAGAAGTCGGCATGCCGGCCCTGCAGCGCGCGCAGCCACGTGTACTGCAACTGCTTGTCGCGCCACAGCGCGGCGAGCGCGTTCACCCGGTCGCCGAGTTCGTCGCGGCAGCGCGCCGCGGCGGAGGCAAAGTCGAACAGCGTGCCGTACGCGTCGAACACGCAGGCGCGTATGCCTTCGATTCTTGCGCTCATCGCTGCATTCTCACTTGCCGTAGCCGTTGTTGCGCGTCGCGCGCCGGTGGCGCGCATTGTCGCGCGAGTACGGAAACGCCGCTCGGGGATCGCGCGTTTCCTCGGTGATCGCGGGCGCGGCCGGCCGCACGGCGTAGCGCGCAGGGCTGGGCAAGCGCAGCGCATGAGCGGCGACGACCCGCGCGCCACGGTGCGCGGTTCACGCGTTCCGGCCAAAGCCAGCGACGTGCCTGCGGGTATGTCCCGGTCCGCTGTAAGAAACTGTCCGTTCGATCCGACAAGCCGGGCTGCTGCCGATGCGAACGCGGCCCGAATCGATCCACGCCAAGGCGGCAGAGACCATGAACGCGAAGCCACACCGATCGGCTGCCAATCTGGACGTCGCCAGCGTCGGGCGCGGCCGCTGGGCGCTGGCCAACCGCCACTCGGCCGGCATCCGCTTGATCGCCTTCCATCGCGCGCTCCATTGCCCGATCTACAGGCCCGAGATGTCGACGTTGAATCGGCCCGTCGCGGAGTTCGACCGGCGCGGCACCAAGACACCGCCGAAGTTGGCCGAGCAGGGTATCTTTCTGATCCGGCCCGACCGCACCGTGTACTTCGCGGCCGTGCAGTCGATGCCCTTCGCGCGACCGCAGTTTTCGGAAATCCTGTCGGCGATCGACTTCGTACTCGAGCACGACTATCCCGCCCGCGGCGAAGCCTGAAGGCCACCAGACCCGGAGAACCTCTCGATGCACGCCACGCTGCCGCTGCTGAAAGCCACTGACTTCCCGCCGATCCGCCGCCGCGCCATCGAAACGCTACAGGTCAACCTCGGCTACACCTGCAACCAGTCCTGCGTGCACTGCCACGTGAACGCCGGGCCCAACCGCACCGAGCAGATGAGCCGCGCGACGATCGACCTCGTGCTCGACGTGCTCACCGCCAAGGACATCCGCACGCTCGACGTCACGGGCGGCGCGCCGGAACTGAACCCGCACTTCCGCGACCTCGTGCGCGAGGCGCGTGCCCGCGGCGTGCACGTGATCGACCGCTGCAACCTGACGATCCTTTTCGAGCCGGGGCAGGCGGACCTCGCGGAGTTCCTCGCCGGGCACGGTGTCGAGATCGTCGCCTCGCTGCCGTGCTACCTGCAGGACAACGTCGACCGCCAGCGCGGACAAGGCGTCTTCGACAAGAGCGTGCGCGGCCTGCAGATGCTCAACGCGCTCGGGTACGGCCGCGACGAGGGGCTTGCGCTTTCGCTCGTGTACAACCCGCAGGGGCCGGCGCTGCCGCCGGACCAGGGCAAGCTCGAAGCCGACTACCGCAGGCAGCTCGGCGAGCGGTTCGGCATCGTGTTCACGCGGTTGTACGCGCTCGCGAACATGCCGATTGCGCGCTTCGGCTCGATGCTGATCAGCAAGGGGCAGTTCCGCGACTACATGGCGCTGCTGCGCTCGGCGCACCGGCCGGAGAACCTGGAACATGTGATGTGCCGCACGCTCGTGTCCGTCGACTGGCAGGGTTTCCTGTACGACTGCGACTTCCACCAGATGCTCGGCCTGCCGCTGCGCGAAGGCGGTCGCGGCCACGGCCGGCTGCATCTTTCGGACTGGCTCGAGATGGACCTCACCGACAACCCGATCGTGGTGGCCGACCATTGCTACGGCTGCACCGCCGGGCAAGGCTCGAGCTGCGGCGGCGCGCTGGCATGAAGCTGCCCGGACGCACGTGCCCGTCACACTACGGCTATTCGCCGCGCGTGTTCGCGCGGCCGCCGGAGATCGTGACCGACACGCTGTATGCGATCGGCGGCTTGTACGGCAACCCGTACGCGCTCGATGCGATCGACGCGATGGCGGCTGCGGAACCCGTGCCGCCGACGCGCGTGTTCAACGGCGACTTCCACTGGTTCGACGCCGAGGCAGCGCTGTTCGCCGAAATCCAGCAGCGGGTCGTCGCCGCGCCCGGGACAGTCGCGCTGCGCGGCAACGTCGAAACCGAAATCGCGTCCGACGACGATTCGGCCGGCTGCGGCTGCGCGTATCCCGAGTCGGTGCCCGACGACGACGTCGAGCGCAGCAACGCGATCCTCGCGCGGCTGCGCGACGTGGCACGCGCGCTTCCGGGCGCGCGCGCAGCCTTGGGCGAGCTGCCGATGCACGCGGTCGCACGCGTCGGCGAGGCGCGCATCGCGATCGTCCACGGCGACGCGTGGGCGCTCGCAGGTTGGCGCTTTGCGCACGACAGCCTGCACGACGAAGCGCGCGAAGCGCAGCTCGCCGGCGCGCTCGCGCTCGGCGCGGTCGACGGTTTCGCGTGCAGCCACACCTGCCTGCCCGCGCTGAAAGCATTCGAGCGCGGCTTCGTGATCAACAACGGCGCGGCGGGAATGGCCAACTTCGCCGGCACGACCTTCGGCGTGCTCACGCGCGTGTCGACCCGCGCGGCTCCGCGCGCGCTCGAACGCCTGCGGCTTTACGGGCTCGCCGACGAGCGCTGTTTTGTCGACGCGCTGAAGATCGAATTCGACCTCGCCGCGTGGCTCGCGCGCTTCGACGCGATCTGGCCGGCCGGTTCGCCTGCGGCGATTTCGTATCGCCGCCGCATCGCCGAAGGCCCCGCATTCACGATCGATGCGGCGCTCGGGCGCGCGCCCGCGCCGGTTTGCCATTCAGGCGTCGCGCGGGAAACCCGGACTTGATCGGCGATGAGCCCCCGGCCCATCGATGAAAACGAGGTTGCGCGCCGCCCGGTCGTCATCTACGAGAGCGCAGACACGGTGTCGCCGCCCAAGCCCGCGACGGCACCACCGCTCCGATCCTCGTCTTCGCGAAAGCGGGGTCCGGTGTCGGGACGGCAGCAGCCGTTCACGAGCGGAGATGATCGTCGTCCCCGCGGACGCGGGGACCCAGTGTCTTTCCCGGAGGCGCTGGATT
>CAZIJU010000001.1:28112-112872 GCA_964539745.1 uncultured Burkholderiaceae bacterium
CGGGGACCCAGTGTCTTTCCCGGAGGCGCTGGATTCCCGCTTGCGCGGGAATGACGCCAAGCCGTTGAGCGTCGTCGCCATTCAGCATTTACCCCAAGCTCGTGTGACGCTGCTACTGCCCACTTCGCCGTTGCCGGCGGCGGTTCCCTTATCGCGACCCCAGCTCTGTGCGCCGGAGGGGCGGATCTCCGCGCTGCATCGCGATGAAATTGCTCGCCTGCGGCTTGCCCCGCAAGTCTCACCGCCTCGCCGCTGCGTAAGATCGGCGCCGACACGCCGACCACTGCCGGGTTCGCGCGCCGCGGTACACCAAAGCGTCGGCGTGCAAGGAGATCCGATGGACAAGAAAAAGCTCGCGCTGGCAGTCGTGATCGTCGCGGCGATCGCGGCGTTTTTCGTCTTCGACCTGAAGCAGTATCTGACGCTCGAGTTCTTCCAGGCGAGCCGCGCGAAGATCGACGCGTACTACGCCGCGCATCCGCTCGCGACGATCGCGATCTACTTCGCGGTCTACGTGGCGGTCACTGCGTTGTCGCTGCCGGGCGCGGCGATTATGACGCTCGCCGGCGGCGCGATCTTCGGGCTCGTCGTCGGCACGATCGTCGTCTCGTTTGCGTCGAGTATCGGCGCCACGCTCGCCTTCCTCGCCGCGCGCTTCCTGCTGCGCGACTGGGTGCAGGGCCGGTTCGGCGACCGGCTCAAGCCCTTGAACGAGGGTGTGGCGAAGGAAGGCACCTTCTACCTCTTCGCGCTGCGGCTGGTGCCGATCTTCCCGTTCTGGCTGATCAACCTCGCGATGGCGCTGACGCCGATCCGGGCGCGGACCTTCTACTGGGTCAGCCAGCTCGGCATGTTCGCCGGAACGATCGTCTACGTATACGCGGGCACGCAGCTCGGACAGTTCCGCATCTCCGCCGGCCTGATCGTCGCGTTCGTGCTGCTGGGGATCTTCCCGCTCGCCGCCAAGCGGCTGCTGGCCGCGATCCAGTCGCGCCGCATCTACGCAAAATGGAAGGACAAGCGGCCGGCGCAGTACGACTACAACCTGGTCGTCATCGGCGCTGGCTCGGCGGGGCTGGTGTCCGCGTACATCGCCGCGGCGACCAAGGCGAAGGTCGCGCTGGTCGAAAAGCACAGGATGGGCGGCGACTGCCTGAACACCGGCTGCGTGCCGAGCAAGGCGCTGATCCGCTCGGCCAAACTGCTGTCGCACATCGCGCGCAGCCGCGAGTTCGGTATCCGCGAAGCGCGCGCCGAGTTCGACTTCGCCGAAGTGATGGAGCGCGTCGCACGGGTGGTCAAGACGGTCGAGCCGCACGATTCGATCGAGCGCTACACGGCGCTCGGCGTGGACTGCGTGCAGGGCAGCGCGAAGATCACGTCGCCGTGGACCGTCGAGGTGGATACGCCGACCGGCAGGAAGACGCTGACGACGAAGAACATCGTCATCGCCGCCGGCGCCCGCCCGTTCGTGCCGCCGATTCCCGGCATCGACGAGGTCGGTTATCTGACGTCGGACACCGTGTGGAACCTGCGCGAGCGGCCGAAGCGGCTCGTCGTGCTGGGCGGCGGCCCGATCGGCTCCGAGCTCGCGCAGGCGTTCGCGCGGCTGGGCAGCCACGTGACGCAGGTCGAGATGCTGCCGCGCATCCTGATTCGCGAGGACCCCGAGGTCTCGCAGATCGTGCAGCGCCGCTTCGAGGCCGAAGGCATCCGCGTACTGACGGGCCACAAGGCCAAGCGCTTCATGGTCGAATCCGGCGAGAAGATCCTGATCGCCGAGCACGAAGGCCGCGAAGTGCGGATCGCCTTCGATGCGCTGCTGGTCGCGGTGGGCCGCGTGGCCAACACCGAGGGCTACGGGCTGGAGGCGCTCGGCATCGGAACGACCAAGGCGCGCACGGTCGAAACCGACGAGTACCTGCGCACGGTCTACCCCAACATCTTCGCCTGCGGCGATGTGGCCGGACCGTACCAGTTCACGCATACCGCCTCGCATCAGGCCTGGTACGCGGCGGTCAACGCGCTGTTCGGGCGGTTCCGCAAGTTCAAGGCCGACTACCGCGTGATCCCGTGGGCCACGTTCACCGATCCCGAAGTCGCCCGCGTCGGCCTGAACGAACTGGAAGCGAAGGAGAAGAACATCCCGCACGAGGTGACCGTGTACGGCATCGACGATCTTGACCGCGCGATCGCCGACGGCGAAGCGCACGGCTTCGTCAAGGTGCTGACCCAGCCCGGCACTGACAGGATCCTGGGCGTGACAATCGTCGGCGAGCACGCCGGCGACCTGCTCGCCGAATACGTGCTCGCGATGAAGCACGGCCTCGGCCTGAACAAGATCCTCGGCACGATCCACGTGTACCCGACGCTGGCCGAAGCCAACAAGTACGCGGCCGGCGTCTGGAAGCGCTCCACCGTCACGCAGGGCCAATGGGCGTTTCTCACCGCCTTTCAGGCCTGGCAGCGCGGCGAATACGGATTCGGCCGCGTACTGCGCCAGGTGGGCGCGCTCGTCGGCGACAAGCGCCCCGCCTACGAGACCGAGGCGAAACACTCCCTCCAATGAACCCGATCGCTCGCTGGATCGGCGGCTGGCTCGCTGGCCGCCTGATGCGCACCCTCGCCGCGCTGCCCGCCGTCTTCACGCTCGCCGCGCTCGCCCCTGCGGCTGCCCGCGCACAGTTCGACCACACGCACGCCGCATGGACCGCGCTGCTGAAAAAGCACGTGCGCGTTGCGGCCGACGGTGTCAGCTCGCGTGTCGACTACCAGGGTCTCGCGGCCGACCGCGCGCAGCTTCAGGCGTATCTGAAGTCGTTGTCCGCGGTCGGCGCCGACGAATACGCGCGCTGGAGCAAGCCGCAACAGTTCGCCTTTCTCGCCAACGCGTACAACGCGTTCACTGTCGAGAAGATCCTCGCCCGCTATCCGAACCTGAAGTCGATCCGCGACTTCGGCATCGTGTTCGGCAACCCGTGGAAGGACCGCTTCTTCACGCTGCTCGGCCGCCCGCAGCACCTGGATGGCATCGAGCACGAAATGATGCGTGCGCCCGGCGTCTTCGACGACCCGCGCGTGCATGTGGCGGCGAACTGCGCGTCGATCGGCTGCCCGATGCTCGCGCCCCGCGCCTTCACCGCCGACGCGCTCGACGCGCAGCTCGAGGACCTGATGCGCCGCTTCCTGTCCGACCGCACGCGCAACCGGTTCGACCCGCAGACGAAGACGCTGCTGCTGTCGCAGCTCTTCGACTGGTACGCCGACGATTTCCGAAAAGGCGGCAAGAGCTTCCTCGGCTATCCGGGCTTCACCTCGCTCGCCGAGCTCGGCGCGCGCTACGCGGACCTGCTCGCCGACGCCGAACCCGACCGCGCCGCGCTGCGCGCACGCACCGTGCCGATCGGCTTCATCACCTACGACTGGTCGCTGAACGACGTGGCGCGGTAAACGGCGCGCCGCCGGCGGCCTCAACTCCCCGGCAGCGCGACCTCGACGGTCTTGCCGCCATAGCCGTCGTTGCGGTCGCGCGCCTGCACGACGACCGACCGCACACCGGGCGAGATCGCCACGCCGGCCAGTTCGCGCGTAAACGGCTGCTCGTCGGCGTGATCGTGCAGCAGCTTGCGCTCGCCGTAGATTGCGCCGCCGGGGCCGGTGATGCGAAAGCCGTCCGCGTAGCGCTGCGGCGTGTCGTACGGGGACGAAATCGTGACGTCGAAGTCGAAGCGATCATGGCCGCGCGATCGCACCTTGACCGCAACGACATCGGGGTGACGCTGCGTCGCGGCGCCGGCCGGCTGGGCGGACGCCCTCGCCGCGCCGAGCGCCAGAACGCCCGCAGCGCACAGCAGATGTCGTCGGTTCATTGCAGGCTGCCTTTCGGTTCGGCCGTGCGCGGCCTTGGCGCGACACCGCGAGTCTGCCACCGCCCGCACCGCGGCGTGTCGCGCGTTCGCGCAGGTGGACAGGGTCGCGCTCGCAGCGTTGGCGTCGACCCGCCGGCCAGCCGATGCTGCCGCCCAGTGCGCCGACATCGGCGCCGGCGCCTTCTACACCGCCCTCTGCCGCTTGTCCGGCGGGCGGCCTTACAGCGCGCTTGCGCCGGCGCGAGGTCCGCACAGACGGGCGCGTTCCCCCCGCCGCCGGCCCGCGTGCCGCGTCAGCCGCGGAGGCGGGTGAACGCAGCGCGCTCAGCGCGTGCCGGCCGCGCGGCCGACGCTGCGCCGCCCGAGCGCGAGCAACGCCGCCGCCGCGAGCACCCACGCGCCCACGGCCCCGCCTCCGCCGCCCGTGCGCTGCACGATCGCGACCGACTTGTCGGCCTTGATCCGCTCGCGGAACGACGCCAGCTCCTTGTCGAGGTTGGTCGTCATCGCGGCGATCGCGTTGTCGAAGCTGGCCTCTCGCGCACGGCGCGTCTGCTCCGGGCTTTCGACGAGCGTGGTGCGCGCCTCGAGCCGGTCGATGCCCGGCGCGCGGAACAGCAGCTTGCGTGTCCTGACGTCGAATACGGCCGCGTCGACGAAGGTCTGCACGTCGTTCTTGCTGCCTTTGACGAAGTAGGCGCCGACGATGGTCCAGTACAGCAGCGATGCGCGCGTGTCCTCGGTATGCACGACCTGGTCGTACGAAACGAGCGCGATCACGTCGAGCCCGTACAGGCGAGCCACCTGGTCGATCGTGCCGAACCCCTTGCCCGAGCGCAGATACGCGTCGGGCACGACGACGATTTCGCGGATGAATTCGCGGCCGTCGAACGCGGCTTTGACCCGGCCGAGCAGTTCGTTCTTGCGCAGCTCCGACAACCCCGGCGTGGCGGGGTCGCGGCCCGGCACGAAAGCCAGTCCGACGCGCAACGGGATCGCCAGCGTGGGGATCACGCCGTCCTGCGGCGGCGGAACCTCGCCCTTCGGATAGAGAAAGTCGACGAGGCTGCTCGAAATCCCCTGCCTCTGCTGCGGGCCGACCCACAGCGAGGCACAGCCTGCGAGCAGCACTGCGGCGACGGCGACGGCGATGCGGATTTTCATGGCGACGGATCTCCCTGTTTGGACTCGACACGGGCACGACCAGGCACATCGTACGTCGTCGCGCGGCCGCGCGCGATCCTGGCGGCTGCGACTCGCCGCGGCGCGCGCACGACCGCGCCCGTAAGATGCTGCGACACCGCCGACTGCACGCACGATGCCCGCCGCCACGCCACCGCCCGCCCCTGATGCCGTGCGCAGCGCGCTCGCGCTCGGCATGGTCGGCGCGCTTGGCGAAGAACTGCTCGCGCTGCTGGTCGGCACGGGCGATTACGGCGTCGTGCACGTCGGCGTCACGCAGCCGATCGGCTCGGCGGCCGCGCGCTTTCGCCCATGGGTCGTCGGTCAGGGTGTGGTCGTCGCGAACGACGCGTATGTGTGCCTGACCGGACCCGAGACGTTCGTTGCCGCCGGCTCGCCGATCCGCGCGTTCGCGCCGGGCGAACTCCTTGCGGCCGCACGCATCGCGCGCGACTGCGGCGCGAAGCGCCTGGTCGTCGTCGCCCCCCTCGATGCGCTGTTGCAGATGAGCGCGGCCGCCACGACGATCGCCGACGCCGACGAGATCGAACTCGCGCGCATGGGCTTTGCGTCGGTGCTGATCGTGCGGCCGACCGCGGCGGACGACGCCCGCGCCGCGGGCCACTGGATCGCGAAGCTGGTGCGCGCGGCGGGCCGCGCGCTCGCCGACATCATGCTGCCGGCGTACGCCCGCGCGCTGTCGGCCAAGTCCGTCGCGCGCGCGATCGTCGAGGCCGCCCGCAGCGCGCGCCCCGGCGTCACCGTGCTCGGCGCGCGCGAGCTGCTCGCGATCGTCGAGGCGAAGTGGCCGCAGCTCGCACCGAAGCGGCGCAGGTTGCGTTGACGCAGCCGATGCGGGCTGCCGGGTCCGCCGGGAAGACGGAATACCTCGGGTCCTTTCGCCGTGTTCTCGGACTGTCCGTGTTGAAATATCGGGCGTTACCCAGCTTCGTGACAGCGCCACCCCGCGTTTCGAATTTCACCGCTGCGCACACCGGTTCCGTCGTCCCGACCCCGGCCGTGAGCCAGGGTGGCGATCTCGGCCTCGGTAGTGGCTGAGATTCCTCGCCTTTGGCTCGGAATGACAAGGGGTGGGCTTGAAATGACGAGGGGTGCGACTCGGAGTGACGAGGGGTGCGGCTTGAAATGACGAGGGGTGCGACTTGGATTGACAAGGATGCGGCTCGGAATGACAAGGGTGGGGCTCGGAATGACAAGGGTGGGGCTCGGAATGACAAGGGGTGCGGCTCGGAATGACGAGGGATCCGGCTCGGAATGACGAGGGGTGCGGCTCGAAATTGCGAGGGATGCAGGCAACGAATGTCCGCCAAGTGGCACGTGTCACGGACAATGGCGAGTCTCAGATGGATTGTCCTCACGCAAACGACCCTTGCGGCTCGCGATCATCATTCCCGTACTGAATGAGGCGCACGTCATCGAGGCGGCGCTGGCGCGGCTGGTGGAGCTGCGTACGCGCGGCGCGCGCGTGATCGTCGTCGACGGAGGTAGCCGTGACGACACCGTGCGCCGCGCGGCACCCTTGGCCGACCGCGTGCTCGAGGCGCCGCGCGGCCGCGCGCTGCAGATGAACGCGGGAGCGCGCGCGCCTGAGGCGCTCGATGCCGACGTGCTGCTGTTCCTGCACGTGGACACGCGCCTGCCGCCCGACGCCGATCGCATCATCTTCCGCACGCTGGCCAACGCCGACCGCTGCTGGGGCCGGTTCGACGTGCACATCGAAGGCCGGTCGCGCTGGCTTCCCGTCGTCGCCACACTGATGAACTGGCGCTCGCGGCTGACCGGCATCGCCACCGGCGACCAAGCGATCTTCGTCGAGCGCGGCGCCTTTCTCGCGCTCGAAGGTTTCGCGCCGATCCCGCTGATGGAGGACGTCGAGTTCAGCCGACGCGCCAAACGCATCTCGCCGCCGCTGGCACTCGCGGCGCGCGTGACGACGTCGGGCCGCCGCTGGGACAGGCACGGCGTGTGGCGCACGATCCTGCTGATGTGGCGGCTGCGGCTCGCGTACTTCTTCGGCGCCGACCCGGCCGAGCTGGCCCGCCGCTATCGTGATGCGCGGTGAATCGAACGCTAGAACCTATCTCAGAATCCCCGACGGTCGCGTTGCGACGAGAAGCGGGCGGATGCGAGGCGGCGGGCGAAGGGCAGTCGCGTGGCCTACGGCCGATCGCACCAACAACGCACACGCCCGCCACCGCAGCGGCCAAGCCGCTGCGGGGCGTTCGTCGAGTCGCACGCCGCGCAGGCGCGCCGCGCGTGGCTGAGCGTCGCAACCCTGCGGGGCGGGGTCGCCGCGGATTTTGAGATAGGTTCCAGAGACTTACGAATCCTCATGACACCCGTCGCCCGACTGTCATTCCGAACCCCGGCGCCGAGCCGGGGTGAGGAATCTCAGCCGCTGTCGGATGAAAACGCCTCGCCAAGGATAGGTTCGAGTGCTTGAGATCCCTCGCTGCGCTCGGGATGACATCGTCACGTGGTTCAGTAGTGCCAAATGGATTCCTCTCACGAAAGGCGAAGAAGAACCGCTCCGCACTCGATGCAACCTTCAATCGCACCTTCGCTCGACGTCGCCGTCTTCGCCCGGGCGCCCGTGCCGGGCAAGGCGAAGACGCGGCTCATCCCGCGGCTCGGCGCCGAAGGCGCGGCACGGCTGCAGCAGCGACTGATCGAAAGCGCGCTCGAAAAGGCGCTCGCGCTGCCCGGCGCGCGCGTGACGCTGTGGGTTTCGGGCGGCGCCGACCATCCGTTCGTCGCCGCCTGCGCGCAGCGCGTCGGTGTGACGGTTCGGATCCAGCGCGGACCCGACCTCGGCGCGCGAATGTTGCACGCGTTCGCCGATACACTCGCGCCCGGCCGCGGCGAACGGTGCCTGCTGATCGGCACCGATTGTCCGGCGCTAACGATGGTGGACCTGGCGATGGCGGCGCAGGCGCTCGTCACGCACGACGCGGTCGTGCAGCCGGCCGATGACGGCGGCTACGTGTTGATCGGATTGCGCGCGGCGCGCGCGCGGTTGTTCGAAGGGATTGAATGGGGCCAACCGACGGTGATGCAGGCCACGCGCGAGCGCCTTGCGCAACTCGGACTGCGCTGGTGCGAGCGCCCGCGGCTGCCGGACCTGGACACGCCGGCGGACTACGAGCGCGCGCTCGCCGCGGGTTGGCTCGCGACGTAAGCCGCGCCGCGCTGCTCGCGCTCGCGTTCGCGCCGCTTGCGCCCGCGGCTGCCGCGACGATCGAGCTGGCGCCTTTTTCCAGGGCGCCGACCGGCGCTCCGCCCGCGCCGTGGAAGCTTGCCACCTCGCCAAAGATCACGCGCCACACGCAATACGACGTCGTCGCGCTCGACGGCACGCACGTGCTGCGCGCACGCGCCGAGGCGTCGTACGCGAACCTCGTGCACGAGCTGCCGCCGGGCACGATCGCCACGCGGCTCGCGTGGCGCTGGCGCGTCGACCAGGCGATCGAAAACGCGGATCTGACGCGCAAGGCCGGCGACGACGTGCCGGCGCGCGTGTGCGCGCTGTTCGATCTGCCGCTCGAGCGGCTTTCGGGGGGCGACCGCTTTCGCATGCGGCTCGGCCGCATGCTGTTCGATCCGAAGCTGCCCGCCGCGGCCATCTGCTACGTGTGGGACGCGAAGATCGCCGCGGGTACGTGGCTTGCCAACGCGTACACGGATCGCGTTCGCATGCTCGTGCTGCGACAGGGGTCGACAGGGCGGTGGTTTAACGAGTCGCGCGACCTGCGGGCCGATTTCGCCGCCGCATTTGCCGAGGAAGCCAAAGGCGGCCTGCCGCCGCTCGCTGCGGTCGCGCTGTCGGCCGACGGTGACAACACGGGAGGGCACGCGCTGTCCTACTTTGGAGATATCTCCATTCAAACCGACACGCCCTGATTCGCGGGCCACCATGGACTTGACAAACGCGCATGCCCTCCCGTGCCGGCCGGGTGACGAACGAGGGGGCTCGGCTGGCCCCCTCGTGCTCCCCCAGCCAGCACCGAGAAGGCCGCGCTTCGGGTGGCCGTGAAGCGGCTGCTGCTGGCCGGCGGCGGCCATTCGCACGTGTTCGTGCTGGACGCGCTCGCGCGCAAGCCGGCGGCCGGCGTCGAGGTGACGCTGGTCTCGCCGTTCGACCGGCAGGTCTACTCGGGCATGCTGCCGGGCTGGATCGCGGGCCACTATGAGATCGAGCAGTGCGTGATCCCGCTCGCGCCGCTCGCACGGCGCGCCGGCGCGCGCTTCGTGCAGGCGCATGTCGCACGACTCGACCTGGCAAACCGCATCGCGTTCACCGAGGCGTCCGAGCCGCTGCCCTTCGACGTGATCTCGATCGCGACCGGGCCCGTGATGGACCTGGATGCGATTCCCGGGCTGCGCGAGCACGCCGTGGCGCTGCGGCCGATCGAGGCGATGATTGCGGCGTGGCCGCGGCTCGTCGCCGAGCTCGAAGCGCGCGCCGAAGCGGGCGAGGACGCCGCCACGCTGACCGTCATCGGCGGCGGCGCGGGCGGTGTCGAGCTCGCGTTGGCCATCGCCCACAGGTTCAACACCGCGTGCGTTCCGGCGCGCGTGCAGCTCGTCACCGGCAAACCCGGCCTGCTGCCGACGCTCGCCGAAGGCGTGCGCCGGCGCATCGCGCGGCTCGCGCCGGCGCGCGGCGTACGGGTGATCGAAGACGACGCGGTGGAGATCACGCGCCGCACCGTGCTGCTGGCCGACGGAGGCGAAATCGCCTCCGACGTGACGATCGCCGCGATCGGCGCGGCTGCCGCCGAGTGGCCGCGCGCGGCCGGCCTCGCCGTCGACGAACGCGGCTTCATCGCCGTCGACGAACGGCTTCAGTCGGTCTCGCACCCGTTCGTCTTCGCCGCCGGCGACTGTGCGTCGATCGTCGGCCATCCGCGTCCGAAATCCGGCGTCTATGCGGTGCGCGCCGGGCCGCCGCTCGCGCGCAACCTGCTGCGATATCTCGCCGGCAGGCGGCTCGCGCGCTGGCGACCGCAGCGCGTCGCGCTGTATCTGATCTCGACCGGCCCGCAACATGCGATCGCGAGCTGGGACGGACTGAGCACGGAAGGGCGCTGGGTCTGGCGGTGGAAAGATCGCATCGACCGCCGCTTCGTCGCGCGCTACGCGCGCTGACGGCCGCGGCTGCGCGGTCGGGTCGATCCGGCGGCGACGAAAACGGCGCCGCATTCCGTGTTCAAAATCCGCACGCGGCGCGCCGGCCGACGCGGCCGCGAAGGAGACGCCAAGATGAAATTCCTCGCCACCGCTTTGTGGATCGCGCTTGCGCTGGTCGTGCTCGTCTTGATCGCCGGGCAGCTCGGTTTGCTCGCGGGCCGCGCGCCGAGGGATCTCGGCGTTCGCGACGGTCGGCTCAAACCGCCTTCGCGCACGCCGAACAGCGTGTCGAGCCAGGCGCACCTTTATCCGGACGCGCCGCAGAAGGACGACGCGGCGATCGCCCCGCTGAAGTTCACCGGCGACCCCGCCGCCTCGATCGCGCGCGTAAGACGCATCGTCGAGTCGATGCCCGGTGCGCGCGTCGTCGAAGCGCGCTCGGACTACCTGTATGCACAGTTCTCGACGCGCTGGCTCAAGTTCGTCGACGACGTCGAGTTCTGGGCCTCCCCGGCCGAAGGCGTGATCCACGTGCGCTCCGCCTCGCGCGTCGGCCGCAAGGACTTCGGCGTCAACCGCAAGCGCGTCGAAGCGATCCGGGCGGAATACGAACGACAATGAAGATCGTGGCACAGCGTTGGTTCGATGCCGACAGCCAGCCTGCGTAGGTTGGGGTGAGGCAGCGCCGAACCCCGACGGGACGAACCGCTCGTTGGGGATCGCTTCGCTCACCCCACCCTACGTGCGACCTTCGACGTGACCTCGTTGGTGGAGTGCCGGGGCGCGACTCGGCCTCCGACCGAAAAGCTGGGCGGATACCGTCCTTTTACGGGTTCGCGGTCGGCGACCGTGGCGCTAGCCTTGCCGTCGACTTCCCTCGACGGAGACCTTCCGATGCGACTCAACGTCGATGCGCTGCGCGTTCTCGCGACCGCCGCGGCCGCGCTCGCTTTCGCGACCGCGCTGCCCGCCGCTGCCGAGCCGCCGCCGCACGCGAAGGCGCACGGCTGGCGCAAGAAGAACGATCCGAACTACCGCGGCTACACCGGCAAGGTCTGGGAGAAGGACTACGGTGTGATCTCCGGCCGCTGCAACACCGACGCCGTGCTCGCGGTCGCGGGCGGCGCGATCGGCGGCATCGTCGGTGCGCGCAGCTCGGATCCCGACTCGCGCGCGGTCGCGGTGATCGTCGGCACCGCCATCGGCGCGCTGATCGGCGCGAAGATCGGCCGCGAGCTGGACCGCGCCGACCAGGCCTGCATCGGCCATTCGCTGGAGCTGGCCGGCGACAACAAGGTCGTGCGCTGGAACAACGCGAACACCGGCGTCGCCTACGAACTCGTTCCGTTCGCCGGCGACGGCAGGAACTGCCGCAACTTCCGCCTCAACGCCACGCGCGGGACCGCATCCGAAAGCGCCGTGCGCCGCGCCTGCCGCGATGCGCAGGGGCAGTGGCAGCTCGTCTCGTAACGGCAGACCCTTCGGTTCTCAAACGGCGCGCCGTCCGCGCCGTTGTCGTTTGCGCGACGCGCGGGCGCCGCTGCCCGCGACCGGCCTCGTCCGCTCGTCCGCGGCGGGCCGGGCGTGCGCTGCGCGCACGCCCCCATGCGCCGAAAGGCAACCGTCCTTTCGGGCATCAATGATGCGCCGATCCATCCCGGTGGCAGCGTGCCGCGGACCCGTTTGCGGGGCAGCGGGCCGCTCACAACGAGACCCTTGCAGTCGTTCAGCTCTTGCGCGACGTCTTGGCCATGAAGGTCGTCGGCGCGGGCTGCACCGCATCGCTGCCGCACTTCGGGCAGCGATGCGGCGCCTCGTGCTCGGCAACGTGTTCGACGCGTTCGAACGTTTCGCCGCACTTTTCGCAGCGGTATTGATACGTGGGCATGGCGCTCCTCGACGTTTACCAGGACGCGCCGACCGGCCTCGTCACGGCCGCAGACCGCCGGCGCGTACGAGCTGTCAATTTTGAGGCGGCGCGCGCAGGAATCAACCGGGGGAAAGCCACGGGCCGAACCGGCAGGATGCCGGCACGGCGGCGGGGCGCGCCATCCCGCGCGGTCGCGCGATGCGCGCGGACGACAGCCGTTTAACCGTCGAGGGCGAGGAACACGTTGTTCAGCCCCTCGGCGAGCGTGGGGTGGGCGAAGATCGCCTCCTTCAGCACCGTGTACGGCAGCTTGCCCATCATCGCGATCTGCAGCATCGCCATGATCTCGCCCCCTTCGATGCCGAAGACGGTGCAGCCGAGGATTCGATCGGTCTTCGCGTCGACGATCACCTTCAGGAAGCCGCGCGACTCGCCCATCTCGAGCGCGCGGGCGATGCCGTTCATGCCGATCTTCGCGACGCGGACCTCGAGCCCGCGCTTGCGCGCCTCGGTTTCGTTCATCCCCACCGCTGCGAGCTGCGGGTCGGTGAATACGGTGTTCGGTACCAGCCGGTCGCCGAGCTTCGCGTCGAGTCCGAGCACCCAGCGGTCGCGCAGGATGCGGAAGTCGTCGTACGAAACGTGCGTGAACTGCGGGCCGGGCTTGACGTCGCCGACCGCGTAGATGCCGGCGACGTTGGTCTGCAGCGTGTCGTCGACCGGGATGGACCCGCGCTCGGTCGCGACCCCCGCCGCGGCGAGGGCGAGATCCTCGGTGTTCGGCCTGCGGCCGACCGCGACCAGCAGATGCGAGCCGCGCACGGTCTTCGCGGCGCCGTCCTGCTCGTAGTGGACCGCGATGTCGCCCGCACGCCCTTCGACGCGCTCGGCGAGCGCGCCGGTTTCGATGCGCAGGCCGTCTTCCTCGAGCACCTTGCGCAGCGCGACGCCGACGTCCTCGTCGTCGCGCGCGGCAAGCCTCGGAGCGCCTTCGAGCACGGTCACGCCGGCGCCGAAGCGGCGGAACATCTGCGCGAACTCGAGTCCGATGAAGCCGCCGCCGAGCACGATCAGGTGCCGCGGCACCTCGTCGAGCTCCATCACCGACGTCGAATCGAGATACGGCACGTCGGCCAGTCCCGGAATCGGCGGCACGAACGGCCGCCCACCGGTGTTGATCACGATCTTCGGTGCCGTCAGCCGCCGCGCGCCGCCGTCGCGCAGCGCAACCTCCACCGTCTTCGAATCGACGAAGCGCGCGGCGCCGAAGATCAAGTCCACGTTCTCGGTCTTCTGCAGCCGCTGCGTCCCGTAGTTTCGGAAGCGCTCGACGATCACGCGCTTGCGGGCGACGACGCGCTGCATGTCGACGGTGACCGGGCCGGCAGTGACGCCGTAGTCGGCGGCGCGGCGGGCCAGATAGGCGACGCGCGCGCTCGCGACCATCGTTTTGGTCGGCGTGCAGCCGACGTTGATGCAGGTGCCGCCGACGTGTTCGCGCTCGACGATCGCCGTCTTCCAGCCCGCCTTGGCGAGCGCCAGCGCGAGCGGCTTGCCGGCCTGGCCGGCGCCGATGACGATCGCGTCGAATTGTTCGGTCCGGTTCATGCCCTCCTCCCAAGCGATCGTTTCAATCGTGGCTTGTCGCGCAACGCCGCTGCGGCGCCGCGCTTGCGGCCCTTCACGCCAACCCCTCTGCCAGAGGGAGGGCGGCTTCGAACCCTCTCCCTCCGGGAGAGGGTGGCCGCGCAGCGGCCGGGTGAGGGCCAGCGCTGCGCTTCACTCACATCACGTGCGCCGACGCGTGGTCGTGCACGTAGACCCCCTGCAGCGGATCGGCCGGTGCGGTCCACGGCGCCTCGGCGATCGCTTCCTTCGTGTCGCGATAACCGGCCTCGCAGCGCGCGCGGATGCCGGCCGGCGTGAAGTCGATGTCCTTCGTATGGTCCTCGCCTTCGAGCCGCGGCGCCAGCAGCCGCACGATGTGCATCGTCGTGCTGCAGCCCCAGGCGGCCAGTTCGCGCACGTCGTTGCGTGCGCGCTCGCGCTCCGGCAGCCGCGCGACCAGCTCGTTGATCACGTGCCGCAGCCGATGGATCTGCTGTTGGCGCGCGATATGGCTGCCGGCGCGGCTCGCGTACTGGATGTCCTTCTGGCGGCCGAGCACCTGCCAGATCGTGTCGGGCTCGCTGCCGCTCGGGTTCCACATGTGCACGGCGAAGATCGTTGAGCTGCGCCGCGGGTTGTCGTCGAGCACTGCCTCGATCGGCGTGTTCGAGTACACGCCGCCGTCCCAATACGGCTCGCCGCCGATGCGGATCGCGGGAAACGCCGGCGGCAGCGCGCCGGAGGCCATCACGTGCGCGGCGGCGAGCTTGTCGCGCCGGCTGTCGAAGTAGCGCATCTCGCCGGTGCGCACGTTGACCGCGCCGACCGTAAGCCGCGTCGCCCCCTGCGCGATCCGCTTGAAGTCGACCAGCCCTTCGAGCGTGGCGCGCAGCGGCGCGGTGTCGTAGAACGCCGCGCGCTCCAGCCCCAGCGAAGCGAACGGCCCCCACCACGACGCCGGGTTCGGCGCGAAGAAGCCGCCGATGCCTTGCGTCAGCGTGGTCAGGTTCGCGAGCGGATTGAGCACGCCGGGCGGCGCGACGGGCACGCCCCACGGAGTGCGCCATTGCAGCGAATCCCAGAAGGCGTGCAGCTTCGCGACCCGCTCGCCCGGCGCGTTGCCGGCGACGATCGCCGCGTTGATCGCACCGATCGACGTGCCGATCACCCAGTCGGGCTCGAAGCCCGCTTCGTGCAGCGCCTGGTAAACGCCGACCTGGTAGGCGCCCAGCGCGCCGCCGCCCTGTAGAACGAGCACGATCTGTCCCGGCGGACGCGCGGCCCGCGCCGCGGCGCCGCGCTTTCCGTTGTTTGCGTCGGTGCGCGCCATCACTGCGGCTCCTGTGCGACGGCGACCAGCTCGCGCTGCAGCGCGAGCACGCTGTCGAGGTACGCCGAGAAGGCCTGCTGCACGTCGCGCGTGCGCCGCTGCAGATCGAGCGCGCGCTGCGGATCGACGCCGGCCAGCTCCAGACCCGCGCGCTGCAACGCGCGCCAGACCTCGTCGGTCTCCGCGTGCGCATGTTCGCGCGTCAGCTCGAGCACTTCGGACGCGGTCGTCGAGCAGACGCGATACGCGCGCCACGAAAGCCGCCACGCCTGCATCGTCTGCTCGGCCTGCGCCTGCCAGGTGGGCGATCGAGAAGCGACGAGCAGCCTGCGCGCCGCCTGCCAGTTCAGCTCGGTGGTGCGCTGGACACCGGCGAGCAGCGCTTCCGCGAGCGCGCGCATCAGCGCGGCCGCCGCCGCGACCGGGTCGGCGGCAGCGCCGCGCCGGCGCACGCTGTGCGGCGCCGTTGCGAACGAGCGGACGATTGCGCTCATGCGTAGGCCTCCTGCTGCAGCGCGCGCGGGCCGGTGCGCGCGAGTTGGCGCGGCGTCAGCCGGTCGACGGCCGACCCGCTGCGCCGCTGCACCGATGCGCGATCCGCGTGCGGCGCCACGTAGTCGACGAGCACGCGCGGCGCAGCGAGCGCCAGATCGGCGATGAAATGCACGCCGCCGAACACTTCGCGTACCGGCAGCGGGCTCGCCGCGAGCGTCGGCAGATAGAGCTGAGCCGGTCCGGCCCAGGCGCCCTTGACTTCGATCTCGGTGGCCGCCGCACCGACGAGCTGCGCAAGCACGACACGCCCGTCGCCGTCGACGATACGCCGAAGCTGAACCTGCGTCCGCGCGAGCCGCAATGCGACGTCGCCGGTCGGGCAGGCGCGCAGCCGCTCGGCACCGCAGACGAAGTGCTGGTGCTTGTAGCCCATGCTGGCGACCGCCACGGCGCGGCCTTCGGCTTCGAGCACGCCGGTCAGCGTGTCGTGCACGATCAGCAGGCGCGAATGGCCGGCGCGGCGCGCGGCATCCCAGCGCTCGACCGCATCGGGCGCCTCGTCGATGAAAGTCCGCGCGACGAACTCGACCGGCGTGCCGCGGAACCAGGCCGGGATCGCGATGCGTGACTGCACGTCGCTGCCGCGGCCATCCGCCCCGCGCACGGCGATGAATTCGAGCGACACCGCGTGCGAGCCGTCAGGCTTCAGCGGCTCGGGCAGCAGCGCACGGATCGCCGCCGGATCGCTGCGATAGGTGACGACGAGCTGCTCGCGCTCGACGATGCGCCGCTGTGCGCCGCGTTCGCCGGCCGCGCGCCGCTGCCGGAGGTTCAGGATTTCCGCCAGGTCCATTTCTGTCTCCTCGGTTGGCCACGTTCGGCAGAGGCACCGGCTTTGCGCTCTCCCGTTGTCTGCGCAACGTGGCGCGTCAATGTGCCGTCCAGCCGCCTTCGATCGGCAGCACGGCGCCGGTGATCGACGCGGCGGCGTCGCTGGCGAGGAAGGTCGCGAACGCGGCGACCTGCTCGACCGTGACGAACTTCTTCGTCGGCTGCGCCGCGAGCAGCACGTTCTTGACGACCTCCTCTTCGCTGATGCCGCGCGCTTTCGCGGTGTCCGGGATCTGTTTCCGCACCAGCGGCGTCAGCACGTAGCCGGGGCAGATCGCGTTGACCGTGATGCCGGACTCGGCGACTTCGAGCGCGACGGTCTTCGTCAGGCCGGCCACACCGTGCTTGGCGGCGACGTACGCCGACTTGAACGGCGAAGCGACCAGCGCGTGCGCGGAGGCGACGTTGATGATCCGGCCCCAGCCGCGCTTCTTCATCGCCGGCAGCGCCGCGCGGATCGCGTGGAAGTTGCTCGACAGGTTGATCGCGAGGATCGCGTCCCACTTCGCGACCGGAAAGTCGTCGACCGGTGCGACGTGCTGGATGCCGGCGTTGTTGACCAGGACGTCGACCGCGCCGAACGCCTCGACCGCGCGCGCGACCATCGCCGCGATCTGCTCGGGACGGCTCATGTCGGCACCGTCGTAGATCACCTTCACGCCGTGCCGCCGTGCCAGATCGTCGCGCAGCCGTTCGATTTCTTGCGCGTCGCCGAAGCCGTTGACGACGAGGTTCGCCCCCGCCGCGCCAAACGCCTCGGCGATGCCGAGCCCGATCCCGCTCGTCGATCCGGTGATCAACGCGGTTTTGCCGCTGAATCGCATGATGTTCTCCCGCTGATCCGCAAGACGCCTTTGTCTTCGTTTCCTCTGCCCCGACCTGCCTCCTTCGTAGCGGCGAGGGTGAGGGGCCGTGCCGGTTCGTGACGCGTTAGTCCTGCGAGCGCCGCGAACCTTTCACGCGCGGCGAACTATTTCGCCTGCACGCTCGACGCGATCGAGGCGATCACGCCGCTCGCCGTTCTGAACGGCGCTTCGGCGGCGCCGCTGATGCCGTGGCGGCGCGCGATCCAGCCGAAGTCGGTGTAGGTCGCCCACACGTTGCCGTGCGCGTCTTCCTGTACGAGCAGCCGCACCGGCCAGTCGATCCCCGCTTCGGGACGGCCGTTGATGAACTGCGTGCCGAGCGGCGGGTTGCCGAAGACGAGCAGCGTCGAGCGGCGCAGCGGCAACTTCACGCCGGCGTCGGCGGCGAGCTTCGCCTGGTCGATCTCGTCGAAGAAGCGGATGCCCTTCGCTGCGATGTCCTGCTTGAGCCGCGCGATCGTCTCGTCGGTCGAATACGTGCTTTTCACGCGCACGATGCCGTCGTCGGTTTGCGCCAGTGCGGGCGCGGCCGCACCGACGGCGATGAGCAACGCGAAGGCTGATTGCGATATCTGTTGGATCATGGCGTTCTCCGCAAGGTGGGTTGCTCCGGCGCGCTGCCGGAGGTCGATCGGACGGTTTCGGGCGTGGCGCGCTGCCACGGCCAGCGGCCTTCCAGCTCGAGCGCAAGGCTCCAGCTCAGAAACGTTCGGATCGCGACGATCACCGCGAGCACCTGCACGCTCTGCATCGTCGGCGTGAACGCGACGGTGCGCACGATGTCGGCGGCGACCAGCACTTCGAGTCCGAGCAGGATCGCGCGGCCGAGGTCCTGCCGGTAGCGCTGCAGCCTGCCCGCCCGCTCGCCGGCTCCGGGCAGCACGCAGCGCGCGCTGGCGACGACGAGCCCGCCGATGATCAGCGCCACGCCCGCGACTTCGGCCGCGGTGCCGGCGAATTCGATGAATGCGTGAACGCTCATCGCCCGCTCCGCTCAAGCGACCGCCGGCCGTCGCTGCGGCTGCGGCAGCTTCAAGCGCAGTGCGAGCAGCGCGGCCGCCGCGATGGCGATCGCCAGCCCGACGACGACCGCACCCCAGCCGAGCCCGTCGAACACCTGGCCGAGCAGCGCGGCGCCGACCAGGCCGCCGAGGAAGTAGCTCGCCAGATAGATGCCGTTGGCCGACGCGCGATCGGTCGTCGCCGCGCGGCCGACGAAGCCGGTCGTCGTCGCCTGCGCGAAGAACGTCCCGACGGCGACCAGCACCATGCCGGCGAGCACCGCGGCCAGGTTCGGCAGCACGAGCAGCGGCAGCCCGAGCGCAGCGGTCGCGAGCCCCGCTGCCGCCGCGCGCCGCGCGCCGAAACGCTGCACCGCGCGGCCGGCAAGCGGCGTGGTGATCATCGACGGCACGAAGACGAAGTAGACGACGCCGAGCGCCATCGCGCCGAGCGCCAGCGGCGGCCGCACCAGCACGAAGTTCACGTAGGTGAAGGTGCCGAGGAAGACGAACAGGATCAGGAAGCCGAGCGCGAACGCCACCCGCAGCGCAGGGTTGACGAGATGCTCGCGCCAGACGGTCCACGGCGAACGCACCGCAGACATCGGCACCAGCACCGAAGGCGTCCGGCTCAGCGTGAACCAGACGAGCAGCGCGCCCGCGAGGTTCAGCAGCGCGAAGACGTAGAAGTTTCCGGCCAGGCCGAAGGCGTCGGCGAGCGCGGCCGACATCAGGCGCCCGAACAGGTTGCTCGCGACGTTGCCGGCGATGTACGCGGCGAACGCGGCCGCGACTTCCTGCGCGCTGCAATGCTCGGCGAGGTACGCGAGCATCAGCGTGAAGGCCGCCGACATGCAAAGGCCCTGCGCGATGCGCAGCGCGGTGAAGGTCGCGAGGTCGGGGGCGGACGCGAGCAGCGCGGTCGGCACCGCAAGCAGCGCGAGACTCGCGAAGATGCCGATCCGGCGGTCGATATGGCGGCTGAAGTAGGCGACGACCAGCCCGGCGATCGCCATGCCGATCGTGCTCGCGTTGACCGCGAATCCCATCGCCGCCGGCGTCACGCGATAGTGCTGCACGAGCGAAGGCAGGATCGCCTGCGTCGCGAACAGATCGACCAGCGTCAGGAACGCGGTGAGCCCGATCAGCAGCCGGCGCGCGAGCGCCGTGGCGGGCGTATCGGGGGGCGCGCCGGGGATCGCGCAGACATCGGAAGCGGTGGGCATCGGGCTTTCGTCGAATTGCATCGGCGCTGTACGGCGGGCGCCGGTTTCACGGCGCCCGCCGCAGGACGCGGCGCGCGCGGCTGCGCCGTCACATCATGCGTTCGTTCTTCTTGTCGTCGCTGCGGAACAGATCGAACGCCCAGATCACGACCGGCGTCTTGCCGTGGTTCTGCCACCAGTGCGACGTGGGCGCCTTTTCGGCGGTGATCTCGCCCGCCCGATGCACGATCGGAACCGCGCAGGTGCTCGCGTACTCGGTGATCTCGCCGCTTGCGATCAGCAGCAGCGCCGGCCGATCGGAATGACTGTGCCACGGCACGATGCCGCCGGGCTGGATCTCGAGCTTGCGACCGCGGAACACGCGGCCCTTGACCATGACGCTCGGCTCGCTGGCCACGTCGAGCGTGTTGATCACCATGTCGGTCACGCCCTTGGCGGCGTGGCCGGCGTCCTTTTGGCCCTGACCGTCGCCAACGCGCTTGTCGGCCGGGCACTCGCCGGCCTGTGCGGCCGCGCCGAACGACAGTGCGCCCGCGACGAGGGCGCCGATCGCCGTACGGCGCCAGAGGCTGTGCTTGCTTTGCATGAGGTTTCTCCTTCGTACGCTGTTTGCGCCGCAGCCGGCCGGCCGCGACATCGGGTCGCAGCGCCAGCCGGAAGGAGGCAAGCCTCGGCCCTGCGCGCGGCTTCGCCGCACGCTCGAAATCGGGGACCGCGGATTTGCTCCTGCGCGCTTTACGCCGATCGGGCCGGCGCTGCGTTGCTGCGTTGGTCAGGCAAGCGGCATGAATCTTTCATGCCGCATCCGCGCGATGCGTGCGGCGCGAAGGGCGTAAGAACGATGCTTGTCAGGCGACGCGGCCCCTCACCGCTTGGCGACACGAGGGGCGCGAGAACGGCCCGCGCGTTGCGCGCGGCTACGGGCGCACGTGCAAGTCGTCGCCGCCGAAGACAAGCGCCAGCGGCTCGATCAGCACCTGCTTCGCGCCGGCTTCGACGCGACCGGCGATCCATGCGTCCACGCCGCATTCGCGCGCGACCTGCACGGCCCGCTGCGCATCTGCAGCGGCGACGTACAGCGCAAAGCCCGCGCCCATGTTCAGATGGCCGTAGGCCTCGCGCGCGTCGATTCCCGCTTCGCGTTGGATGAGCCGCAGCACCGGCGGCACCGGCGGCAGCGTGTGGATGCGATAGGTGAACGCACCCGGATGCCGCATCAGCTTGCGCCAGCCGTGGCCGGTCACGTTCGCGCAGTAGTGCGGCACGATGCCCGCAGCGGCGAGCGCTTCGGTCACCGGCGCATACAGCACGGTCGGCGCGAGCAGCGCTTCGCCGTACAGCGTGCCGTCGTCGAGCTTGGTCGCATAGCCTTCCGGCAGGCGTTCGGCCAGCTTGCGCGCGAGCGAGACGCCGTTGGCGTGGATGCCGTTCGAGGCGAGCAGCACGATCGCGTCGCCGGCGGCGAGCTTTTCACCGAGCGTCAGGCGCGTCTTCGGCCGCACGAGGCCGACGCACGAGGCCGCAAGGTCGATCCGCCCCGGCGCGACGACGCCCGCGAGCGCGGGCGTCTCTCCGCCACCCCACGCCACGCCGCACGCGTCGCACGCGGCTTTCCAGCCTTCGACGAGGTCGCGTGCACGCGCTTCGTCGGCGAACCAGTCGCTGCCGCCGGTGGCCCAGTAGGCGTGCACCGACACGGGGGTCGCGCCGACGGTCACGATGTCGTTGATCGCCATCGCGAGCGTGTCCTGCGCGATGCGGTCGTAGTACGTTCGACCGGTGATCGCGCGCATCGCGTCCGCCACCAGCGCCTTGGTACCGAGGCATTCGGTGATCGACGCCAGATAGAACTCGCCGCAGTCGACGACGTACGCCGATTCGCCGCGCGAGGCCGCGACCTCGGCGAGCCCGTGCCGCGCGAGGTTGCCCGCGGTCGCCGCCGCGGCGCGCTGCGCGAGGACTTTCAGCGGATCGATCTGCGCGTAGTCGACGCCGGATTGTTTGTAGTCGAGGGACATGTCGGATTGGGCATTGCGTTCGGATCGTGCCCGCTTGCCCGCGGCTCGCGCCTGTCGACGATCGAAGTTCGACGGCTAGACTACGCGCCGTTTGCCCGCGGATTCTATTCGATGAGCTTCTTCACCGCCGAGCGAGTGCAGACCGGAATGTGGGTCGTCGTCGGGCTTGCGCTGCTCGCGCTGCTTTACGTGCTCGCGCCGGTGCTGACGCCGTTCGCGGCTGCGGCGATCCTCGCGTACTTGCTGTCGCCCGGCGTGGACTGGCTCGCCGCGCACAAGGTGCCGCGCTGGGCCGCGGTGCTCGCGATGATCTTTTTTCTGGGTCTGATCCTGCTCGGCCTGCTGCTGATCCTGATCCCGGTGCTGAAGAAGGAACTCGCGCAATTGCAGGCGCAAATGCCCGCGCTCGTCGGCGCGCTGAACGACGCCGTCGCGCCGCGGCTGCAGCAGTGGTTCGGCATCGCGATCCGCTTCGATGCGCAGACATTGAAGGAACTGCTCGCCGAGCGCGTCGGCACGCAGCAGGATCTGATCGCGCGCATCTTCGCGCACGCGCGCGAGGGCGGCATCGCGCTGCTGGGCCTGATCGGAACGCTGTTCCTGGTGCCGATCGTGCTCTTCTACGCGCTGCTCGACTGGCACGAGTTCCGCCGCCGCGCCGAAGCGCTGATCCCGCGCCGCTGGCACGCGCAGACGGTCTCGATGCTCGGCGAAATCGACGGCCTGCTCGCGCAGTTCCTGCGCGGGCAGCTCACCGTGATGCTGGTGCTCGCCGCGTATTACTCGGTCGCGCTGGCGATCGCGGGGTTCCAGACCGCGCTGCCGGTCGGCATCCTGACGGGGCTGCTGATCTTCATTCCGTACGTCGGCTTCGCGCTCGGACTCGTGCTCGCGCTGCTGGCGGCGCTGCTGCAGTTCGGCAGCCTGTACGGCGTTGTCGCCGTCGCGGTGATCTACGGCATCGGGCAGGCGATCGAAAGCTTCTTCCTGACGCCGCGGCTCGTCGGCGAGCGTATCGGCCTGCATCCGATCGCGGTGATCTTCGCGCTGCTGGCGTTCGGCCAGGTGTTCGGCTTCTTCGGCGTGCTGCTCGCGCTGCCCGCCAGCGCCGCGCTGCTGGTCGCGCTGCGCCGGCTGAAGGACGCCTACCTCGCGAGCGACTTTTACCGCAAGGCATGAGCCAACTCGCGCTGGACCTGCTGCAGCCGCGCGAACCCACGCTCGACAACTTCGTCGCCGGGCGCAACGCGGAGGCGGTCGACGCGCTGCGCCGGCTCGCGCGCGGGGCGCTCGCCGAACGCATCGTCTATCTGTGGGGCGAGGACGGCAGCGGCCGCACGCATCTGCTCGCCGCGCTCGCACGCGCGCCGCGCGCTGCCTGGTGGTCGCCGCACACCGCGCCGGATTCGCCGGGACTGACGCTCGTCGACGACGTGCAGCGGCTCGACGCGGCCGCGCAGGTGGCGCTGTTCAACCGGCTGAACGCGGTCCGCGCGCGGGTGGACGCCGCTTGCGCCGTCGCCGGAGCGCTGCCGCCGGCGCAGCTCGCGCTGCGCGAAGATCTGCGTACGCGGCTGGCGTGGGGGCTGGTCTACCAGCTTCACGCGCTGAGCGACGCGGAGAAGGCGGCCGCGCTCGCTGCGCATGCCGCCACGCGCGGCGTTGCCGTGTCCGACGATCTGATCCCGTACATGCTGACGCACCTGCCGCGCGACCTGCGCACGCTGGTCGCCGCGCTCGACGCGCTCGACGCCTACGCGCTCGCGCGCCGCCGCGCGCTGACCGTGCCGCTGCTGCGCGAATGGCTGGCGGGCGGCACGTAGAATCCGGCACGAACCACGACCATCGATGATCAAACGCTTCGTCCAGCGGGTCTCCACGCTCTTTTCGCGCTCGCTCAAGCGGCCTGCGCGCGTGAAGCGCGAACCCAAGCGCATTCCGGTCGCCGAACACGGGATCGACCGCAGCCGCGTCTCGCGCAACGCGGTGCGCGTGTGCGAAACGCTGCAGAAGGCGGGGCACGCGGCGTACATCGTCGGCGGCGCGGTGCGCGACCTGCTGCTCGGCGTCACGCCGAAGGACTTCGACGTCGCCAGCGACGCCACGCCAGAGCAGGTCAAAGCGCTGTTCCGGCGCGCGATCGTCATCGGCCGGCGCTTCCGGCTCGTGCACGTGATGTTCGGCAACGAGACGATCGAAGTGTCGACGTTCCGCGCGCTCGACGATCCGGAGCGTCAGACCGACGAGCACGGTCGCGTGCTCGCCGACAACCTGTTCGGAACGCAGTGGGAAGACGCCGCACGGCGCGACTTCACGATCAACGCGCTGTACTACGACCCGATCACCGAAACCGTGCTCGACTACCATGACGGCGTCCGCGACCTGCGGCGCAAGCGGCTGCGCATCATCGGCGATCCGGCCACGCGCTACCGCGAGGACCCGGTGCGCATGCTGCGCGCGGTGCGCTTCGCCGCGAAGCTCGGTTTCCAGATCGACGAAGCCACGCGCGAGCCGATCCGCCGCATGGCGCCGCTGATCGAGAACGTGCCCGCGGCGCGGCTGTTCGACGAGATGCTGAAGCTGCTGACCAGCGGCCATAGTGTGGCCTGCATCATGCGGCTGCGCGCCGAAGGGCTGCACCACGGCCTGCTGCCGCTGCTCGACGTGATCCTCGAGCAGCCCGCGGGCGAGCGCTTCGTGATGCTCGCGCTGTCGCGCACCGACGAGCGCGTGCAGGCCGGCAAGCACATCGCGCCGGGCTTCCTGTTCGCCACGCTGCTGTGGCACGAGGTGCTGAAGCGCTGGAAGGAGCGCGAGTCGCGCGGCGAGCATCGCATCCCCGCGCTCGATGCCGCGATCGACGACGTGCTCGAAGCGCAGACCGAGAAGCTCGCGATCCAGCGCCGCTATACGTCCGACATGCGCGAGATCTGGATGCTGCAGCCGCGCTTCGAGCGGCGCACCGGGCGCGCCCCGTACAAGCTGCTCGAACACCTTCGACTGCGCGCCGGTTATGATTTTCTGCTGCTGCGCTGTGCGGCCGAGGAAGCGCCGGCCGAACTCGGCGAGTGGTGGACGAAGTTCCTGCAGGCGAGCGACGCGGAACGCGAACAGCTGGTCGCGGCCGTGCAGGCGGGCGGCGCAGCGAGCGCCGGGCCGCGGCGTCGGCGCAGGCGCGGGCGCGGTGGCGGCGCGCGGGCGCAGCCGGCCGCATCGTGAAGGAAGGATCGTTGAAGCGACGCGCATACATCGGGCTGGGAGCGAACCAGGGCGATCTCGTCGCCACGCTGGACGCGGCCATCGAATCGCTGAAGTCGATCGAGCGGTCGGAGTTCGTCGCGGTATCGCCCTACTACCGCACTGCGCCGATCGACGCGTCCGGTCCCGACTTCATCAACGCGGTCGCCGCGATCGACACCGAACTGGAGCCGTACGGGCTGCTGCTGCACCTGCTCGACATCGAGATGATGCTGGGCCGCAAGCGGCGCGGCGCGCCCAAGAACGCGCCGCGCAAGGTCGACCTCGACCTTCTGCTGGTCGGCGACCTGATCGTGCGCAGCACGCCGCTGACGCTTCCGCATCCGCGCCTGCACGAACGCGCTTTCGTGCTGCGCCCGCTGCTGGACATCGCGCCGGAGGTCGTGCTGCCCGGGCTGGGACCGGCGGCGCGCTTCCTCGACGGGGTCGCCGACCAGCGCGTCGAACCCTTCGAAGCCGCCGCGCCGCAACCCTGACCGGCGCCGACCGATGCCGGTACTCGCGCAGACCACGCTGCTGCTCGTCGCGTCGAACGTCTTCATGACCTTCGCGTGGTACGCGCATCTGCGCAACCTCAACGACAGGCCGTGGTGGGTCGCCGCGCTGGTGAGCTGGGGCATTGCGCTGGCGGAGTATCTGCTGCAGGTGCCGGCCAACCGCATCGGGTATACCGCGTACACGGTCGGCCAGCTCAAGATCCTGCAGGAAGTGATCACGCTGTCGGTGTTCATTCCTTTTGCGGTGCTGTACATGAAGGAGCCGCTGCGGCTCGACTACCTGTGGGCCGCGTTGTGCCTGCTGGGCGCCGTGTACTTCATCTTCCGTTCGACATGAAGACCAGCGCAGGCCGGCTTCGGCACATCGTAATCGAGGGCCCGATCGGCGCCGGCAAGACCACGCTCGCGCGCCGGCTCGCCGCGCACGCGGGCGGCGAGCTTCTGCTCGAGCAGCCCGAGGCGAATCCGTTTCTCGCGCGCTTCTACCGCGACCGTGCGCGCTTTGCGTTGCCGACGCAGCTTTTCTTCCTGTTCCAGCGCGTGCAGCAGCTTCGGGAACTCAGGCAGCTCGACCTGTTCCATTCGCTGGTGATCGCCGACTTTTTGCTGGAAAAGGACCCGCTGTTCGCGCGGCTGACGCTCGCCGACGACGAGCTCGCGCTGTACGAACGGATCCTGGCGCAGCTCGCGCCGCAGGCGGCCGCGCCCGACCTCGTCATCTATTTGCAGGCGCCGCCGGAGACGCTCGCCGAGCGCGTCGGCCGGCGCGGCCACGCGTTTGAGGCCGGCATCACCGAGAGCTACCTGCGCGCGCTGTCGGAAAGTTACGCGCGCTTCTTCCACCAGTACGACGCCGCACCGGTGCTGGTCGTCAACACCGAACACCTGAATCCGGTCGAAAGGGACGCGGACTTCGAGCTGCTGCTCGCGCGCATCGAGCGGATGCGCGGGCGGCGCGAGTACTTCAATCTGGCGGCCTGATATCGTCGGGCCACACACGCGGCGCACACGGTTGATCCGATGAGCGTGCACACCCCACCCCCGAGCGCCGAGCGCAAGCCGGTGACGTTGCCGCGCCTGCTCGAAATGCACGCGCAAGGCGAGCCGATCGCGATGCTGACCTGCTACGACGCGAGCTTCGCGGCACTGCTCGACGAGTGCGGCGTGGACGTGCTGCTGGTCGGCGATTCGCTCGGCATGGTGATCCAGGGCGAGCGCTCGACGTTGCCGGTCACGGTCGAGCACGTCGCGTACCACACACGCTGCGTCGCGCGGACGGCGCGTCGCGCGTGGCTCGTCGCGGACATGCCGTTCGGCAGCTACCAGTCGTCGCCGATCGCGGCCTACGACAACGCCGCGAAACTGATGGCCGCCGGAGCGCAGATGGTCAAGCTCGAAGGCGGCGCATGGCTCGCCCCGACGGTGCGGCGGATGACCACGCGCGGCATCCCGGTATGCGCGCATCTGGGGCTGACGCCGCAGTCGATCCACGCGCTGGGCGGCTATCGCGTGCAGGGCAGAACCGACGAGGCCGCGGCGCAACTGAAGCGCGACGCGCTCGCGCTGCAGGAGGCCGGCGCGACGATGCTGGTGCTCGAGCTGGTGCCCGCGGCGCTCGCGGCCGAGGTCACGCAGTCGCTGGCGATTCCGACGATCGGTATCGGCGCGGGGCCCGCGTGCTCGGGCCAGGTGCTGGTGCTGCACGACATGCTCGACGTGTATCCGGGCCGACGGCCGCGTTTCGTTCGCAACTTCATGGACGGGGCGCCCAGCATCCGAGCCGCCGTGCAGGCCTATGTCGCAGCGGTCAAGGACCGCAGCTTCCCCGCCCCCGAGCACGGTTACTGAGCCGCCGCCGGTCGCGCCGTCCGCGCATCGCGATCCGAACCCGTACAATCCGCCGCCGTTTGCCGTTCGGCCGACGCCCGGCGGAGCCCGCGATGAAAGTCGTCCACACGATCCAGGAACTGCGTGACCAGTTGCGCGGGCAGTTGCGCATCGCCTTCGTTCCGACGATGGGCAATCTGCACGATGCGCATCTTGCGCTGATGGCGATGGCGCACCAGCACGGCGACCCGGTGGTCGCGTCGATCTTCGTCAACCGGCTGCAGTTCGGCCCGAACGAGGACTTCGACAAGTACCCGCGCACGCTGGCCGAGGACATCGACAAGCTGCAGCGACAGAACAAGGTCTACGTGCTGTTCGCGCCGAACGAGTCCGAGATGTACCCGGAGCCGCAGCAGTTCCGCGTCTCGCCGCCGCACGACCTCGGCGACATCCTCGAAGGCGAGTTTCGGCCCGGCTTCTTCGTCGGCGTCACCACCGTGGTGCTGAAACTCTTTTCGTGCGTGCAGCCGCGCGTGGCGGTGTTCGGAAAGAAGGACTACCAGCAGTTGATGATCGTGCGCAACATGTGCCGGCAGTTCGCGCTGCCGACCGAGATCATCCCGCACGAGACGGTGCGGGACACCGACGGACTGGCGCTGTCGTCGCGCAACCGCTACCTGTCGCCGGACGAGCGGCGCGAAGCCCCGCGCCTGTATCGGACATTGTGCGCGGTACGCGACCGGATCCGTGCCGGCGAGCGCGACCTGCCGCTCGTCGAGCGCGACGCGGTCGGCGAACTGATCGGTGCCGGCTGGAAGGTCGACTACGTGACGGTGCGCCGCCAGCGCGACCTGAAGACGCCGGCACCCGAAGAAGTCGCCGGCGGCGAGCCGCTCGTCGTACTGGCCGCGGCCAAACTCGGCAGCACGCGGCTGATCGACAACCTCGAGATCTGAGCGGTTGCGGCGCGCCATGCGCGCCGCCCGCTTCGAACGCGTGCCCCCTTCCGTCCGGTCCGTGTGTGCCGCCCGTCACGACCGGCGCCGCCGCGGTAACTGCACGGCACGATGAACGCTCCACCGGTCGACGGCGCCCCCGCCGACGCCGACCGCGGCGCGCGCGGGCTGCTGCTCGCCGCGCTCGGCGTCGTCTACGGTGACATCGGCACGAGCCCGCTCTACGCCTTTCGCGAAAGCCTGACCGGCGAGCACGGCGCCGGCACCGACCCCGCCGGTATCTTCGGCGTGCTGTCGATGATCTTCTGGGCGGTCACGCTGGTCGTCTCGATCAAGTACGTGCTGCTCGTGCTGCGCGCCGACAACCAGGGCGAAGGCGGGATCCTCGCGCTGCTCGCGCTCGTGCTGCGGCAGATGCCGGTCGAAGGCCGCTGGCGCGGCACGGCGATCGGGTTCGGGCTGGCCGGCGCGGCGATGTTCTACGGCGACAGCGTGATCACGCCGGCGATCTCGGTGCTGTCGGCCGTCGAGGGCCTGGCGGTCGTCACGCCGGCGGCGAAGGACGACGTGCTACCGGCGACGATCGCGATCCTGGTCGCGCTGTTCCTCGTCCAGCGGCGCGGTACGGCGCAGATCGGCGGATTGTTCGGACCAATCATGCTGCTGTGGTTCGCGGTGCTCGCCGTGCTCGGCGCGGTGCAGATCGCGCGCCATCCGGACGTGCTGCGCGCGCTGGAGCCGGCGCATGCGATCGCCTTTGCACTGCGCGATCCGGCGCGGGCGCTGGTCGTGCTCGCCGCGGTCTTTCTGACCGTCACCGGCGGCGAGGCGCTGTACGCGGACATGGGGCACTTCGGCCGCCGGCCGATCCAGCGCGCGTGGTTCGGCCTGGTGATGCCGAGCCTGCTGCTGAACTACTTCGGGCAGGGTGCGCTTGTGCTGGCCGATGCCGATGCGGCGCGCAACCCGTTTTTCCTGCTCGCGCCGGGCTGGCTGCAGCTTCCGCTCGTCGTGCTTGCCACGGCGGCGACGGTGATCGCTTCGCAGGCGGTGATTTCGGGCGCGTTTTCGCTGACCGCCCAGGCGATCAAACTGGGGTTGGCACCGCGCACGACGATCGAGTTCACCTCAGCCACCGAAGCCGGCCAGATCTACGTGCCGGCCGTGAACTGGCTGCTGCTCGCGGTCGTGATCGCGCTGGTGCTCGCGTTCGGCAGCTCGTCGAACCTCGCCGCCGCGTACGGCGTCGCGGTCGTCTCGACGATGGTGGTCACCACGCTCGGCGTGGCCTTCGTGGCCGCGTGGGGCTGGGCCTGGCCGGCGCAGCGCGTGCTGCTGGTGTTCGCCCCGCTCGCGCTGGTCGACCTGCTGTTCCTCGCCGCCAACACGGCGAAGATTCCGCACGGCGGCTGGTTTCCGCTCGCGTTTGCCGCCGCGATCTTCACTCTGCTCGCGACCTGGTACCGCGGCCGCGAACTCGTTCGCAGCGAACTGAAGCGCAGCGGCATCGCGCTGGAACCTTTCCTGAAGAGCCTGGCGACCTATCCGCCTCAACGAATCGAGGGTACCGCGGTGTTCATGACGCCCGTGCTGGATCTGATTCCGCTCGCGCTGCTGCACAACCTCAAGCACAACCGCGTGATGCACGAGCGGGTGGTCTTCCTGACTGCGGTTGCGGAGAACGAGCCGCATGTGCCGCCGGACAGTGCCGCCCGCATCCGCGACCTCGGCGACGGCTGCTATCACGTCGCGCTGCACCGCGGTTTCCACGATTCGTACGACATCGTCGACATCGCGAAACTGCTGTCGCGTCATTACGACTTCGAACTGATCCCGGAGCAGACCTCGTTTTTCCTGTCGCGCGAAACGCTGATCCCCGCCCGGCGCGGCGGCATGCCGCGCTGGCGCAAGCGTCTGTTCGCGTGGATGAACCGTAACGCGCAGCCGGCGTCGGACTTCTTCCGCCTGCCGCCCGGGCGCGTGATCGAGATCGGAACGCAGATCGTGATCTGACGCGCGTTTGGCCGGCGCGGCGCTTTCGCGGATAATCCGGCCCCCGGGCCGGGATGGCGGAACTGGTAGACGCACGGGACTCACAGTGTCCCGGCACGCCGGGACACTGCGTCGTAGGCTAGCTTGCGGAGCAAGTTAAGCTCGCGACAGCGAGCGGCCGGAGACCAAATCCCGCTCCGCTCTTTGAACACAGCCGGGATGGCGGAACTGGTAGACGCACGGGACTCAAAATCCCGCGGTAGCAATACCGTGCGAGTTCGATTCTCGCTCCCGGCACCAAGCCCTTCGCTGTCGTACCGTGCACATCGTTGCGCCGGTGCAGCCTCTTCATGGCCGGTCAAGCCATGCAACGCGAACTCACCGTCTCCGACTTCGACTACGAACTGCCGCGCGAACTGATCGCGCAGCATCCGCTGCCCGACCGCGCGGCGAGCCGGCTGCTGCACGTCGAGCGCGATCGGCTGGCGGACCTCGCATTCACGGATCTCGAACGGCTGCTCGCGCCGGGCGAGCTGCTCGTCTTCAACGACACCAAGGTCATCAAGGCGCGGCTGCTCGGACGCAAACCCACCGGCGGCAAGGTCGAAGTGCTCGTCGAGCGCATCGTCGAGCCGCGCCGCGCGCTCGCGCTGGTGCGCACGAGCCATACACCCAAGCCGGGTCAGACCTTCGTCTTCGGCGAGGCCGACGCGGTCGCCGCAACCGTGATCGGCCGCGACGGCGAGTTCTTCGAGCTCGCATTCGATGCGGACGTCGATGCGGCGCTCGAACGCCACGGTCGCGTGCCGCTGCCGCCCTACATCGCGCATCCCGACGGCGCGGAAGACGCCGCGCGCTACCAGACCGTGTACGCGGCGCGGCCGGGTGCGGTCGCCGCGCCGACCGCCGGGTTGCACTTCACGCAGCCGCTGCTCGACCGCCTGCGCGAGCACGGCGTGCAGTTCGCGCGCCTGACGTTGCACGTCGGCGCCGGCACGTTCCAGCCGGTCCGCGTCGAACGCATCCGCGATCACGTGATGCATCGCGAGTGGTTCGAGATCGCGCCGGCCGCGGCCGAAGCGATCAACCGTGCGCTCGCCGAAGGGCGGCGCGTCACCGCGGTCGGCACGACGAGCCTGCGCGCGCTCGAATCGGCGGCGATCGACACGCCGGACGGTGCCCGCATGCAGCCGGGCGCCCGCGAAACGCAACTGTTCGTCGTTCCGGGTTTCCGCTTCCGGGTCGTCGACCGGCTGATCACCAACTTCCATCTGCCGCGCTCGACGCTACTGATGCTGGTGTCGGCGTTCGCCGGCATCGAACGGATCCGCAGCGCCTACGCGCACGCGATCGCGCAGCGCTATCGGTTCTTCAGCTACGGGGATGCGATGCTGCTGGAGCGGGTCGAGTGAGGTGCAGTGTCGAGCGAGTTCTGCAGCGCCCGAGAATCCCGCTGCCCCTTTGGAGGCGCACGCGCAGCGTGCGGGGATTTCGGCCGCGGTAATACCAACGAGATGACACGATGGCACTGAACTTCGAACTGCTCGCCACCGACGGCGCCGCGCGACGCGGGCGAATCGCGCTCGCGCACGGAACGGTCGAAACGCCGGTGTTCATGCCGGTCGGAACCTACGGCACTGTCAAGGCGATGACGCCGCGCGAGCTCGACGAACTCGGCGCGCAGATCGTGCTGGGCAACACCTTCCACCTGTGGCTGCGGCCGGGCGTCGAGGTGATCGCCGCGCACGATGGGCTGCACCGCTTCATGGGCTGGGAGCGGCCGATCCTGACCGACTCCGGCGGCTTCCAGGTGTTTTCTCTCGGCAAGCTGCGCAAGGTCCGCGAGGAGGGCGTGCAGTTCGCCTCGCCGGTCAACGGGGACCGGCTGTTCCTGACGCCCGAGGAATCGATGCGCATTCAGATCGCGCTCGACGCCGACATCGCGATGGTGTTCGACGAGTGCACGCCGTACGAGATCGACGGGGCGCCGGCGACGTTCGATCACGCGGCCGAGTCGATGCGGCTTTCGCTGCGCTGGGCGCGGCGTTCGCGCGCCGAGTTCGACCGGCTGACGTCCGGGCGAGCGCGCCGCAACGCGCTGTTCGGCATCGTCCAGGGCGGCATGTACGAGCCGCTGCGCGACGAGTCGGCGGCCGGGCTCGTCGAGATCGGCTTCGACGGCTACGCGATCGGCGGGCTTTCGGTCGGCGAGCCGAAGGCGGAGATGATGCGCACGCTCGCGCACGTCGCGCCACGGCTTCCCTCCGACAAGCCGCGCTACCTGATGGGGGTAGGCACGCCGGAGGATCTGCTCGCAGGCATCGCGCGCGGCATCGACATGTTCGACTGCGTGCTGCCGACCCGCAACGCGCGCAACGGATGGCTGTTCACGCGCAGCGGCGACATCAAGATCCGCAACAGCCGGTACGGTCGCGACACGCGCCCGCTCGACGCCGACTGCAACTGCTACACGTGCATGCACTTCACGCGCGCGTACCTGCATCACCTGCAACGGGTCAACGAAATCCTCGGCGCGCGGCTCGCCACGATCCACAACCTGCACTTCTACCTCGACCTGATGCGGCAGGCGCGCATCGCGATCGAGGAGCGGCGCTTCGACGACTTCGCGCGGCGCCTGATCGAATCGCGCGCGCAGGGCGTCGCCGATTGAGTGGGCAACCGTACCAACCACCGAGATACCGAGAAGGCTCTTGGTTTTCCTCTGTGCCTCCGCGGTCGAATCACGGCGTACTGAGGCTGAAGGATTCACCTCCGAGGCGCCGGGACACAGAGAAGGGCTTTGGCTTATCTCGGTGCGCTCGGCGTCTCGGTGGTCAATATCCTCAGTTGCGCCTGCGCGGCCAAGGGCGCTGGCTATAATCTGCCGTTTTCCGAAGCCGCGCCCGCGCCGCGGGTGCGGCTTCGGCCCAGACGACCCGCCGCGCATGCGCGGCCATGGAGCGACGCATGTTCTTCATCTCCGACGCGCTGGCGCAGACCGCGCCCGCCGCCCAGCCCGGCGCCGAATCGATGCTGACCTCGGTCGGCTTCATGGTGCTGATCTTCGTCGTTTTCTACTTCCTGCTGATCCGTCCGCAGCAGAAGCGGCAGAAGGAGCACAAGGCGATGGTCGAAAGTCTCGCCAAGGGCGACGAAGTGCTGACCGCAGGCGGAATCGTCGGCAAGATCACCGACCTGTCGGACCAGTACATCACGCTGCAGATCGCCAGCGCCGGCGACAAGCCGGTCGAGATTTCGGTCCAGAAGCACGCCGTCCAGACGCTTCTGCCGAAGGGCACGATGAAGTCCCTGTGAAGTCCTGAGGTCGCCGGTTTCGGACTCGAATGCGGCGCCGGCATCGCGGCTTCAACTTCCGGCTTCCCGCCCCCTGGCTCGGCACATGAATCGCTACCCCCTCTGGAAGTACGTCATCATCGCGGTGGCGTTGATGTTCGGCGCGCTGTATTCGGTGCCGAACCTGTTTCCCGAGTCGCCGGCGGTGCAGGTGTCTTCGCAGAAGGCGACCGTCAAGGTCGACGCCGCCGTGCTCGCGCGCGTCGAGTCGGCGCTGAAGGAGGCCGGCATCGCGCACGAAGGCGCCTTCCTCGATCAGGTCGGACTGAACACGACGGTGCGCGTGCGCTTCCGCGACCCAGACACGCAGCTCAAGGCGAAAGACGCGCTCGAGCGCGCGCTGAACCCGAGTTCGGCCGACCCCGCGTACGTCGTCGCCCTGAATCTGCTGTCGACCTCGCCCCGCTGGATGGCGTCGATCCGCGCGCTGCCGATGTACCTCGGGCTCGACCTGCGCGGCGGCGTGCATTTCCTGATGCAGGTGAACACGGCCGAAGCGGTCAACAAGCGGCTCGACGCGCTGGTCGGCGACCTGCGCACGCTGCTGCGCGAGAAGGACGTGCGCCACGCGGGCATCGCGCGCAACGGGCAGCAGATCGAGATCCGCTTCCGCGACGCGGAGACACGCGCCAGGGCGAGCGGCGTGATCCGCGACAACCTGAACGAACTCGCGTTGCGCGAAGAAGCCGCCGGCGCCGACCTGCTGCTCACCGCGACGATGACGCCGGCCGCGGTCAAGGCCGTGCAGGACAACGCGCTGAAGCAGAACATCACCACACTGCACAACCGGATCAACGAGCTCGGTGTGGCCGAGCCGGTCATCCAGCAGCAGGGTGCCGACCGCGTCGTCGTGCAGTTGCCCGGCGTGCAGGACACCGCCCGCGCGAAGGACATCATCGGCCGCACCGCCACGCTCGAAGCGCGGCTGGTCGACCTGTCCGCCGAAGCGCAGGCCGCGGTGACCGGCAGCGGGCCGGTGCCGTTCGGCTCGGAGCTTTTCACGGTCGGCAGAGGCGCGCCGGTGGTCCTGAAGAAAGAGGTCATCTTCTCGGGTCAGCAGCTCGAGGGCGCCCAGGCGACCTTCGACGAGAACCAGCGGCCCGCCGTGTCGATCGAGTTGAACGAGGCCGCCGGCCGCGTGATGCGCAAGGTCACGCGCGAAAACCTGAAGAAGCCGATGGCGGTCGTGCTGTTCGAGAAGGGCAAGGGCGAGGTGCTGACGGTCGCGACGATCCAGAGCGAATTCGGGTCGCGCTTCCAGATCACGGGCCTCGACAGCCCGAGTGTGGCCAATGACCTGGCGCTGCTGTTGCGCGCGGGCGCGCTCGCCGCACCGATGGAGATCGTCGAGGAGCGCACGATCGGACCAAGCCTGGGCGCGGAGAACATCCGCGCGGGCTTCACGTCGACCGTGTACGGCTTCACCGGCATCGCGATCTTCATGATCGCGTACTACGCGATCTTCGGCCTGATCTCGGTGATCGCGCTGTCGGTCAACGTGATGCTGCTGATCGCGCTGCTGTCGCTGCTGCAGGCCACCCTCACCTTGCCCGGCATCGCCGCAATCGCGCTGACCCTCGGCATGGCGATCGACGCGAACGTGCTGATCAACGAGCGCATCCGCGAGGAATTGCGCAAGGGGGCGACGCCGCAGCAGGCGATCGCGCAGGGCTACGAGAAGGCGTTCGCGACGATCCTCGACTCGAACGTCACGACGCTGATCGCCGGCATCTTCCTGTTCCTGCTCGGTTCGGGTCCCGTGCGCGGGTTCGCGGTCGTTCACTGCCTCGGCATTCTGACTTCGATATTCTCGGCGGTGTTCGTATCGCGCGGCATCGTCAACCTCGTCTACGGCTCGCGCAAGCGGCTGACGAGCCTGTCGATCGGGCAGGTGTGGAAGCCCGAAGCGGCGGCTGGCAAGTGATGCGTCGGCGATGATCGCGCCCCCCACCGTCACCCCCTTCTGCATGCCGGCGGCAGGCTCCGTCGCCGACGGCGAGGGGTATTTCGCGTTCGCCGCGCGCCGCACTGCAGAGGAGTTGTGAATGGAATTCTTCAGGATCCGCCGCACGATTCCGTTCATGCGCTACGCGCTGATCCTGAACGCGATCTCGGTGATCACGTTCCTGGTCGCCGTGGGTTTCCTCGCGGTACGCGGGCTGAACCTGTCGATCGAGTTCACCGGCGGCACCGTGATGGAGGTCTCGTATCCGCAGGCGGCCGACCTGCCGAAGATCCGCGCGGCGATCGAAGGCCAGGGCTGGGGCGAGTTTCAGGTGCAGAACTTCGGCACCTCGCGGGACGTGCTGATCCGCCTGCCGGTCCGCGCGGGCGCCAGTGCCGGCCAGCAGGCCGAACAGGTGATGGCGCTGCTGCGCGCGCAGGATCCCGGTGTGGAGCTGCGTCGCGTCGAGTTCGTCGGCCCGCAGGTCGGCGAGGAGCTGGCGCACGACGGCGCGCTCGCGCTGCTGATGGTCTGTATCGGCATCATGATCTATCTGGCGTTCCGCTTCGAATGGAAGTTTTCGGTCGCGGCGATCGTCGCCAATTTGCACGACGTCGTGCTGGTCGTCGGTATGTTCTCGATCTTCGGCTGGGAGTTCTCGCTGCCGGTGCTGGCCGCCGTGCTCGCGGTGCTCGGCTACTCGGTCAACGAGTCGGTGATCATCTTCGACCGCGTTCGCGAGCACTTCCGCACGATGCGCAAGGCGAGCGTGACCGAGGTGATCGACTCGGCGATCACCGCGACGATCTCGCGCACGATGATCACGCACGGGTCGACGCTGATGATGACGCTCGCGATGCTCGCCTTCGGTGGGCCGGCGCTGCACTACTTCGCGCTCGCGCTGACGATCGGCATCCTGTTCGGCATCTATTCGTCGGTTTTCGTCGCCGCCGCGATCGCGATGTACCTCGGCGTCAAACGCGAGGACCTGGTCAAGCCGGTGAAAAAAGAGGAGCAGCAGATCGTTCCGTGATCGGCGGTGCGTTTCGCGGATCGAGGCGGGGGCGCAACCGGCCGGACCGCAGCGATCGAAGACCCACGCTCGACGATCCGCAAGGTCCGACTGCTGCCGTATGACGCCACCCGTCCGCATCTGGGATCTGCCGACGCGCCTGTTTCACTGGTCGCTCGTGCTGCTGGTCGTCTTTTCGGTGACGACGGCCAAGATCGGCGGCAACTGGATGGACTGGCACCTGCGGTCGGGCTACGCGGTGCTGACGCTGATCCTGTTTCGGCTGCTCTGGGGGTTCGCGGGTCCGCGTTACGCGTTGTTTGCGCAGTTCGTGCGCGGCCCGCGCGCGACGTTGGCGTACCTGCGCGGCGCCGGCGCCGTGTCCGCCGGGCACAATCCCTTGGGCGCGTGGTCGGTGCTGGCGATGCTGACCTCACTGCTCGTGCAGGCGGTCACGGGGCTGTTCGCCAACGACGAGATCGCCACCGAGGGTCCGCTTTCGAAGCTCGTTTCGGGCGCGACGGCGAGCTGGATGACGCGGATCCACTCGTTTAACGAGAAACTGATCTACGCGCTCGTCGCGCTGCACGTCGCCGCGATCGCGTACTACTTCTTCGCGAAGCGCGAGAACCTCGTCGGACCGATGCTGACCGGCGACAAGCACGCGATCGGCGCCGAACCGGCGCAGGACGACGCGCTCGTGCGCGCGCGCGCCGCGCTGCTCGCGTTGCTCGCCGCGGGCCTGGTCGGCTACGTCGTCACCCTGTAGGAACGAAAAAAGCCGCTCGCGCGGCCTCTTGCTGCTGCGCCGTCCACAGGCGGCCTGCGGACGGCGAGCGGTCTTGCGTCCTACTTCATCCGGTAGTCGTCGTGGCAGGCTTTGCACGCCTGGCCGACGTTGCCGAACTGCGCCTGGATCGCCTTCACGTCGCCGCCCTTGGCGACTGCGGCGAGCTTGCTCACCTCGGCCTGCATCTTCTCGATCAGGTCTTTGACCTTTGCGGTGTCCTTGAAGAATTCGGGCTTGACCTTCGTGTTGGCCACCATGTCGGTTCCGGGCGTGAAAGCCTCGAACGGCAGCTTCGACAGCGTTTCGATCAGCGCAGCGCTGGACTGGATCGCCGCGACGTTCGGGTTGCCCGACTTCAGTTGGCCATTGATCCGGCCCATGTGGTTGCCGATCAGCGCCATCGCGGACTGACGGTACTTGACGGCGTCCTCGGGCTTGGCGAACTGGGCCTGCGCGGGAAAGGCGATGGCCGCGGAGGCGGCCAGCAAGAGTGCGTGAATCGAAAGCTTCATGGATCCCCCATCGAGTTGAAGTACGGCGCCGGACCGCTCGAGTCCTGGCACTGCGCCAACACGGCGCGCGACCGGATTATTCCCGCGCTCGAAGGCCGTACCGCGCGCGCATCGACGCGCCCGCGCGCGGTCAGCAGCGCCGCGCCAGCTCGCCGGCCTTGCCGACGTAGGTCGCCGGCGTCAGCGCGAGCAGCGCGTTTTTCGCTTCGTCGGGGATCGCCAGCGCGCGGATGAACTCGTGCAGCGCCTCGCGCGTGATCGCGCGGCCGCGGGTCAGCGCCTTGAGCTTTTCGTACGGCTCGGGCACACCGTAGCGGCGCATCACCGTCTGCACCGGTTCGGCGAGAACCTCCCACGCATCGTCCAGGTCGGCGGCGAGGCGCTCGGGGTTCGCCTCGAGCTTGCCGAGCCCGCGCAGGCAGGATTCGTACGCGACCAAGCAATGACCGAACGCCACGCCGAGGTTGCGCAGCACGGTCGAGTCGGTGAGATCGCGCTGCCAGCGCGACACCGGCAGCTTCTCCGCGAGATGCCGCAGCAGCGCGTTGGCCAGCCCGAGGTTGCCTTCGGAATTCTCGAAGTCGATCGGATTGACCTTGTGCGGCATCGTCGAGGAGCCGACTTCGCCTTCCTTCAGCTTCTGCTTGAAATACCCGAGCGCGATGTAACCCCAGACGTCGCGGTCGAGGTCGAGCAGCACCGTGTTGGCGCGTGCGACCGCGTCGAACAGCTCCGCCATGTAGTCGTGCGGTTCGATCTGGATCGTGTGCGTGTTGAACGTCAGCCCGAGCTCCTCGACGACGCGCCGCGCGAAGCGCTCCCAGTCGAGCAGCGGATAAGCGGCCAGATGCGCGTTGTAATTTCCGACCGCGCCGTTCATCTTGGCGGCGAGCGACACGCGCGCGATCGCGTCGATCGCCGCGCCAAGCCGGACCGCGAAGTTCGCGAACTCCTTGCCGACCGTGGTCGGGCTCGCGGGCTGGCCGTGCGTGCGCGCGAGCATCGGCAGGTCGGCGTGCGCATGCGCGAACTCGCGCAGCTTCGCATGCACCGCACGCAACCGGTCCTGCAGCACGAAGCGGCCTGCCGACAGCATCAGCGCATGCGCGACGTTGTTGATGTCCTCCGACGTGCACGCGAAGTGGACGAACTCGGCGGCTCGCGCCAGCGCCGGTACGTCGCCGGCGCGTCGCTTGATCCAGTATTCGACCGCCTTGACGTCGTGATTGGTCTGCGCCTCGATCGCCTTGATCTCGCCGCAGTCCTCGACGGAGAAGTCGCGCACCAGCGCGCGCAGACGCGTGATCGCATCGTCGGGCAGCGGCGGCAGCTCCGCAAGCCCAAGCGTCGACAGCCCGATCAGCCATTCGACTTCCACGCGCAGCCGAGCGCGCATGAACGCGTACTCGGAGAAGACATCGCGCAGCGGCGCGGCCTGCCGCGCGTAGCGCCCGTCCAGCGGCGACAGCGCAGTGAGCGCGCAGACTTCGGTGGGCAGCATCGGACGCGCAGAAGCGGGACGGGACGAAACCGGCAAGTCCGAGCCGCGGCCGGTCGGACCGCAGCGAGTCTAGCACCGGGTCCGGACGAACCCGCGGCACGGTGTCGCAGTCGCGAGTCGCCGCTGCGGTGCCGTTGCTATGATTCCGCGAGCGAAAACAGCCCGAGGAACGCCCGCCGTGTCGAAGAAGAACCTGCGCCTGATCGCCTCGCTGACCAGCCCGTACGTGCGTAAGGTGCGCATCGTGATGGCGGAGAAGAAGATCGAATGCGCTCTCGAGCTCGAGGACGTCTGGGCGGCCGATACGCGAATCCACGAGGCCAATCCGCTGGGCAAGGTGCCGTGCCTGATCATGGAGGACGGCGGCGCGGTGTTCGACTCGCGCGTGATCGTCGAGTATCTCGACACGCTGACGCCGGTCGGCCGGCTGATCCCGCCGAACGGACGCGAGCGTGTCGAGGTGCGCGTGTGGGAGGCGCTCGCCGACGGCATGCTCGACGCGGCGATCCTCGTGCGGCTGGAAAAGACGCAGCGCCCGACCGAGCAACAATCGCAGAAGTGGATCGACCGCCAAATGGGCAAGGTTCACCACGGGCTGGCCGCGATGAGCCGCGGACTCGGCGACAAGCCGTGGTGCAACGGCAATGCGTACACGCTGGCGGACATCGCGGTCGGCTGCGCGCTCGGCTACCTCGATTTCCGTTTTCCTGAGATCGACTGGCGCGGCCAGTACCCCAACCTCGCGCGCCTCGGCGAAAAGCTCGCCGCACGGCCGAGCTTCATCGACACCGCGCCGCCGAGGTCCTGATCGTCAGCCGCGGCGCCGCTTCGGCGGCCGCCGAGGATTACACGGCGATGAGTTCGGCGGCCGCGAGATCCTCGAGCGCGGTGCCGACCGACTTGAACAGCGTGATCTCGTCGGCGCTGTGGCGGCCGGGCTTTTCGCCGCGAACGAGCTCGGCAAGCTCCGCTTCGATCCGCGCGCGCGCGATCACGCCGCGTTCGAGCGGGGACACCAGATCGCCGGCCTCGGCGAGCGCACCGGCATAGGTATCGACGAAGATGCGCGCGCGGGCGACCGCCGCGTCGTCGGCTTCGCGCATCGCGCGCGTGAATCCGCCGACGAGATCCAGATGCGTGCCCGGCGCAAGCCAGGCACCGTGCACGATCGGCGCGGCGGCAGTCGTGGCACAGGTGACGATGTCCGCGTCGCGCACCGCGGCTTGCAGGTCGGTCGCCGCCTCGGCCGGCAGCCCCTCGTCGCGGAGCACCTGCGCGAGCGTCTGCGCCGCTTCCGCGCGCCTGCCCCAGACGCGAACGCGAACCAGTTGCGGACGCAGCGCGCAGTGCGCGCGTGCCATGAACGGCGCGAGCTTGCCAGTGCCGACCACCAACAGGTTCGTGCTGTCGTCGCGCGCGAGGTGGCGCGCGGCGAGCGCCGAAGCGGCCGCCGTCCGCCGCAGCGTCAGCGCCTCGCCGTCGATCACCGCGCGCGGCTCGCCGCTCGCGCGATCGAGCAACACGTACAGCGCATTGACGGTGGCCGCGCCGCGCGCCGCGTTGCCAGGCATCACCGTCACGATCTTCACGCCGAGGCCGCCGCGCACTTCGCGCCAGGCCGGCATCAGCAGCAGCGTTTCGGTCTCGCCCAAACGGTGCGCATGGCGCAGCGGCACCTGCGCGCCGGCGGCGAACGCGGCGGCAAGCGCATCGACGAGCCGCTTCCAGTCGAGGGCGGCGTGCACTTCGTCGGCCGAATAGAATCGCAGCGTCATCACGGCCATTGTATGGGGAGCGCGTGCCGCAGCACGTCGTTGTCGTCGGCGGCGGTGCGATCGGTTCGAGCGTCGCCTGTTTCCTCGCGCGCGATTTCGGTGTGCGCGTCACCGTCGTCGAACGCGATCCGAGCTACCGCTTCGCGTCGAGCGCGCTGTCGGCGAGTTCGATCCGGCAGCAGTTCTCGACCGCGATCAACATCCGCATCTCGCAGGCGAGCCTCGCCTTCTACCGCCGCATCGGCGACGAGCTGGCGGTCGGCGATGCACGGCCCGACATCGGGCTCGTCGAGCCGGGCTATCTCTTTCTCGCCAGCGAAGCGGGCGTCGAGATCCTGCGCGCGAACCACGAAGTGCAGCGCGCCTGCGGCGCCGACGTGGAACTGCTCGCGCCCGCCGAGCTGCAGCGGCGTTTTCCGTGGCTTGCAGTCGAAGGCGTGGCGCTGGCGAGCCTGGGACTGAGCACCGCGACGAGCGGCGAAGGCTGGTTCGACGGCTACAGCGTGCTGCAGGCGTTTCGCCGCAAGGCGATCGCGCTCGGCGTGAACTACGTCGCGGCTGTGGTCGAGCGCATGACCGCGGCCGGCGGCCGGGTCGTGCGCGCGCAGACGGCCGACGGTTCGGCGCTCGAAGCCGACGCCTTCGTGATCGCCGCGGGCGCGTGGTCGGCGCCGCTCGCGCGGACGCTGGGCTTCGACCTGCCGGTGCGCGCGCGCAAGCGCGACGTTTCCGTGTTCCGTTCGCCGGCACGACTGCCGGACTGCCCGCTGGTGATCGATCCGTCCGGCCTGTGGTTCCGGCCCGAGGGCCGCGGCTTCATCTGCGGCGCGCCGCCGCGTGGCGAAGATCCCGACGATGCGCCGCTCGAAGCGATCGACCACGGCCTGTTTGACGAGTGGATCTGGCCGCATCTCGCCGCGCGCGTGCCCGCGTTCGAGGCGCTGCGCCGAACGCACGCGTGGGCCGGCTACTACGAGTACAACACCTTCGATCAGAACGGGCTGGTCGGCCGCGTGCCGGGGACCGACAACGCCTTCGTCGCGTGCGGCTTCTCGGGCCACGGCATCCAGCAGGCACCCGCCGTCGGCTGCGGACTGGCTGAGCTCATCGCCACCGGCGAATACCGCACGCTCGATCTGTCGCCACTATCGCCGGCGCGAGTCGCGGAAGACAAGCCGCTGGTCGAGCGCAACGTCATTTGAGCCGCGGCGGCGTGCACCGCCGGCGCGACGCAGCCTGCGGATTGCCGTCGCTATGCGGCGACGTAGTCGCCGCTCTTGCCCCCGTGCTTCTCAAGCAGCCGCACGGACTCGATGATCATGCCGCGGTCGGCCGCCTTGCACATGTCGTAGATCGTCAGCAAGCCGATCTGCACTGCTGTCAGCGCTTCCATCTCGACACCCGTCGGCCCGCGCGTCTCGACGGTCGCGCGGCACTCGATCGCCGTGGCGGCTTCGTCGATCGCGAAGTCCACCGCGATTCGCGTGATCGCGAGCGGATGGCACAGCGGGATCAGCTCGCTCGTCTTCTTCGCCGCCTGGATCGCCGCGATGCGCGCCACGCCAAGCACGTCGCCCTTCTTCGCCGTGCCGCCGCGCACGAGGTCGAGCGTCGTCGGCCGCATGCGGATGCGGCCCGCAGCGACCGCGATCCGGTGTGTCGCTTCCTTGCCGCCGACGTCGACCATATGCGCCTGGCCGGCATCGTCGAAGTGCGTGAGCTTGCTCATGTAACCAATCGTCATCGGCGCCGGAACCATCGGCTCGGGCGACTATCATAAGTGCAGTTCTTCGCCCGCCGTTCGCCGCCGGCCGAATCGGTCCGCGCCCGGAAGATCTCGCCCTGCAACGACGCCGTGCCCCGTCCTGCTGCCCGCGCCCTCGCTCTGGCCGTCGCTTTGACGATCGCGGCGCCGCCGACGCTTGCGCCGGCGCGCGCGCAGTCGATCGAACTGCCCACGCTCGGCGAGGCGGCGGCCGACGATCTTTCGCCCGCCAACGAACGCAAGCTCGGCGAAGCGATCATGCGCGAGGTGCGGCGCGACCCCGCGTATCTGGCGGACCCCGACGCCACCGAGTACCTGAACAACCTCGGCTACCAGCTCGTCGCCGCCTCCCCCGCGCGGCACATGGACTTCAGCTTCTTCGCGGTGCGCGACCCGATGCTCAACGCGTTCGCGCTGCCGGGCGGTTTCATCGGCGTGCACACGGGACTGGTGCTCGCCGCGCAGGGCGAGTCGGAGCTGGCGAGCGTGCTCGCGCACGAGATCGGCCACGTCGAGCAGCGGCACATCGCACGCATGCTCGCCAAGCAGCGCGAGTCGAGCGCGATCGCGATCGGCGCGCTGCTGCTGGCACTGCTGGCGGCCCGCAGCAACTCTTTGTCCAGCGGCGACCTCACGCAGGCGGCGATCCTGGGCGGACAGGCGGCGGCGCTGCAGCAGCAGTTGAACTTCTCCCGCGAGGCCGAGCGCGAAGCCGACCGCGTCGGCTTCCAGACGCTCGAGGCGGCCGGATTCGACGTGCGCGCGATGGCGACGTTCTTCGGCCGCATGCAGCAGGGCTCGCGTATCTACGAGAGCGCCGCACCCGCGTACCTGCGCACGCACCCGTTGACCACCGAGCGCATGGGCGACATCCAGAACCGCATCCGCGAAGCGCGGGTGCGCCAGCGCGCCGACAGCCTGGACTTCCATCTGATCCGCGCCCGGCTGCGCGTGCTGCAGGACGACACCACGCAGGGCGCGCGCGATGCGCAGGCGCACTTCGCCGCGCAGCTGCGCAATCGCTCCGCCGCGAGCGAGACCGCCGCGCACTACGGGCTGGCGCTGGCGTCGCTGCGGATCGGCCAGACGCAGACCGCATACGAAGCGGCGCTGGCGGCGCGCCAATCGACGCGGCTCGCCTCGCCGATGCTCGACAAGCTCGTCGCCGAGACGCGCTTTGCCGCCGCGACGACCCCGGCCGAGCGCGAAGAGGGGCTGCGCCTGGCGCGCGAAGCCACGCAGCGCTTTCCGCTGTCGCGGCTGACCGCATTGAGCTACGTCGAACTGCTGCAGCGCGCCGGCCAGCACGAGGCAGCGGTCGAGTACCTGCGCCAGCAGCTCGCGATCCCGCGCAGCGAACCGCAGTACTTCGCGTCGCTCGCCCGCAGCTACGCCGCGCTGAACCGCCGCACGCTGCAGCACCAGGCCACCGCCGAGATGTACGCGCTGCTGGGCGCGGTGCCCTCGGCGGTCGACCAACTGCAGCTTGCGCGCAAGGCGGGCGACGCGGACTTCTACGTGCTGTCCGAGGTCGACGCACGGCTGCGCGAGTTGTCGCAGCAGTTGAAGGAGCAGCGCGAGGAGCTCGCGCGCCAGGGCCGCCGCAGCGAGGAGCCGCGCAAGCGCGCCGCGCCGTTCAGCGTTCCTTAACCGGCGATGCAGCAAGTCTGAGTTCCGCGCGCGCGTGTGGCGGCGTACATTGCGCGCGACCGTGGAGGCCAAGATGGCGCAGCTCGAAGCACTGCTCTGGGACGTGGACGGAACGCTCGCCGAAACCGAGCGCGACGGGCATCGCGTCGCCTTCAACCTCGCGTTCGAGGCCTTCGGCGTGCCGTGGCGCTGGGACGAAGCGCACTACGGAAAACTGCTGCGCATTACCGGCGGGCGCGAACGCATCCTGCACGACATGCGCGATCGCAGCGACGCGCCGGTGCCGGTTGCCGAACGCGAACAGCTCGCCGCCGCGGTCCACGCCCGAAAAAACGCGATCTACGCCGAGCTCGTAGCCACCGGGTCGATCCCGCTGCGGCCGGGCGTGGCCGAGCTGCTGGACGAGACGCTCGCGCGCGGCCTGCGGATGGCGATCGTCACGACGACCAGCCGCTCGAACGTCGATGCGCTGCTGCGCGTGCACTTCGGCGCCAACTGGCGGGATCGCTTCGCCGCGGTCGTCTGCGGCGAGGACGTGGCGCGCAAGAAACCGGACCCCGAAGCGTACGCGCGCGCGCTCGACGCACTGAGAATCGGGCCGCTCGCGGCGGTTGCGTTCGAGGATTCGCCGGGCGGCGTGGCGGCCGCACGCAGCGCCGACGTGCCGGTCGTCGTCACGCGCAGCGCCTACTTCCCGAACGACACGGTCGAGGGCGCGATCGCCGTCGGTCCCGGGCTGCACACGCGGCGCGACTGGATCCCCGGCCTGCCGGACGCCGAGGCGCGCGACGGGCCGGTGCGGCTCGCCGACATCGCGTATTGGCATACGCGGATGGAGCTGGTGTCGCAGTTCGGCTGATCCGGAACAACGCCAGCCGGTCGCACACGCGGAACACGCACGACGAACCGCGCGCTGCGCCGTCGCCGCGAATCGGCCGGCGGGTCGCAGGCCCCCGCCCGCAGGACGTCGATTCGTCGCCCTGGCCCGCGCCTGCGCGCCGTGTGCCGACATCGTTCGGATCAGGCCTGAAATCGAGCGCCGGGGCGCCTGGCGAGCGAGCAAGGCCCCTGCCCCGCGACTGGCACGCGACGGCATCGCGGCGGGCGCACGCGGCGCTCAGTCCGCGCGGACGTAGCGTCGAATCATCTCCCCGGCCGCGCGCCAGTGCGCCTCCAGGCTTTCGGCCGCCCGCAGGTCGCGTCCGAGCACCGCCGACAGGGTGGCGCTGTTGGACAGATAGAAGTAGCCGAGCGCTGCGATCGCGATGTAAAGCTCCACCGCGTCGATGCCGCGGCGGAACACGCCCGAGCGCTCGCCGCGCGCGAGCAGGTCGCGCAGCAGCTCGACCACCGGCGAGACGAGCTGCCGCAGCCGCGGCGACCGCTTCAGATGCGCCGCATGATGAAGGTTCTCGGTGTTGACGAGCCCGATGAATTCCGGGTGCTCGACGTAGTAGCGCCAGACGAACCGGCAGAACTCGCCGAGCGCCTCTTCCGGCGCAAGACCGTCGATTCGCAGCGACTGCTCGGCCTGCTGCAACGACAGGTACGCGGCCTCCAGCACCGCGCGGAACAGCCCTTCCTTGCTACCGAAGTAGTAGTAGACCATCCGCTCGCTCGACTGCGCGGCGCGCGCGATGCGGTCGCCGCGCGCGCCGGCCAGACCGTGCCGCGCGAACTCCTGTGTGGCCGCCGCGAGGATGCGCGCGCGAGTCGCATCGGCGTCGCGCGCGCGCGCCACCGGCGCCGCCTTCCGCGGGCGCGGCGAAGCCTTCACGCGACGATCGCCGGCACTTCGGTCGCCGGCGGGGTGTTGCGGCTGCGCTGGCAGCGGACAACGCCGTCGATCATCACCATGCCGACGCCCGGAATGTCGCCGAGCCGCACCGACTCGAGCAGATCGCGGCCGGCGGAGTGCTGCGCGCGGTCCATGAACACGAAATCCGCCGGCCGCCCGACTTCGATCAGCCCCTGCCGCAGCCCGCGCAGCCGTGCGGTGTTGCCGGTGGCGAAGCCGAAGACGATCTCGGCCGGGATCTCCGCCAGCGACGAGATCAGCGCGACGAGCCGCAGGATGCCGAGCGGCTGCACGCCGGAGCCGGCCGGCGCGTCGGTGCCGAGGATCACGCGGTGCGGGCACTTCAACTCCATCGCGTGACGCGCGGTAAGGATCGCGATGCGCTCGTTGCCGTTGTGAACGATCTCGAGCGCGCGCGTGCTCTTTTCGCACAGCCGGCACACCTGCGCGTACGGCAGCGCGGTGTGTCCGCCGTTGACGTGGCCGATCACGTCGGCGTCCGCTTCGAGCACGACGTCGGCGTCGATCAGCCCCGAGCCGGGAATCGACGGTCCGCCAGTATGGATGGTGCTTTGAATGCCGTGCTTGCGCGCCCACGCCACCATCTGCCGCGCTTCGTCGCCCGCTTTTACCGACCCGAGCCCCACTTCGCCGAGCAGCTTCACACCGGCGGCGGCCATCTCGGCGAAATCCTCCTCGCGCATGCCTTTCTCGATCACCGGCGCACCGGCCAGCACCTTGACGCCGCCGCCCACACCAGCGGCGCGCATGCCTTCGAACGCGCGCTGCGCGGTGATCGCTAGCGCCTTGAGGCCGACCACGTCCTTCGGGCGGCCCGGCAGGTGCACTTCGCCGGCCGAAATCATCGTGGTGACACCCCCGTGCAGGCACGATTCGATCCAGCCGAGCTGGTTCTGCCGCGGTGTCCAGTCGCCGAACACCGGATGGCAATGCGAGTCGATCAGCCCCGGCGCAAGCGCGGTACCCCGCGCGTCGATCACGCGCCTGGCGTTGCCGGTGTCGCAGTCGCGCTCGCGGCCGACCGCGACGATCACGCCGTCCTGAACGACCAGCGTGTCCGCGTCGAGGATCGGGCGGTCGATGTCGCCGCTCAACATCAACCCGACGTTGCGGATCACCACCTTGCCCGAAGTTTCCGTTGCCGTTGGCGCTGCCATGTTCGTCCTCCGGATTGTCGCCCGTCATCCAGATTGCCCGTGTCGTCATCCCGAGTGCCTGTCTTGTCATCCCGACTGCCTGTCTTGTCATCCCGAGTGCCTGTCTTGTCATCCCGAGTGCAACGAGGGATCTCGGCCGCCCCGTGCACCGGAGATTCCTCGCCTGCGGCTCGGAATGACAAAAAGGCCAGGCCTCATCCCGATCGACGTCAAACCGTCAAATACTGCCGCCGCACCGCTTCGTCGGCATTCAGTTCTTCCATCGTCCCCGCGAACCGCACCTGCCCTTTTTCGAGCACGTACACGCGGTCGCACACGGCGGCGGCGAACGGCAGGTTTTGCTCCGACAGCAGCACCGCGAGCCCCTGCGCTTTGAGCTCGACGATCATCTGTGCCATCTGCTCGACGATCAGCGGCGCCACGCCTTCCGATGGTTCGTCCAGCAGTACCAGTCGCGGGTTGCCCATCAGCGTACGTGCCACCGTCAGCATCTGCTGCTCGCCGCCGCTCATGCGGCTGCCCAGCCGATCCGGCATCTCGCGCAGGTTGGGAAACAGCGCGAAGAGCTTGTCCTCGGTCCACACCGGCGCGTCGGCCCGTGGCGGGCGGCGGCCGACTTCGAGGTTTTCGCGCACCGTGAGATCCGTGAAGATGCGGCGGTCCTCCGGCACGAAGCCGATGCCGGCGCGCGCGATCTCGAACGGTTCCAGCCGCTCGATCGCGCGGCCGTCGAACTCGATCGAGCCGCTGCGCGCGGCCACCAGCCCCATGATCGACTTCAGCGTCGTGCTCTTGCCGGCGCCGTTGCGGCCCATCAGCGCGACCACTTCGCCGCGTCGCACTTCGAGGTTCACGTCGAACAGGATGTGCGCGCGGCCGTACCAGGCGTTCAGTCGCGCCACCTTCAGCAGCGGCCGCACGTCGGGCACTTCGCCGCGCATCGCTTTCACGCGGCCACCGCGCCGCCGAGCAGCCTGCCGCTGCCGAAATAGACCTCGCGTACGCGCGCATCGTCGCGGATCGCCGCCGGCGGTCCGGAAGCGATCAGTTGCCCGCGCGCCAGCACGACGATGCGGTCGGCGTGCGCGAATACCACGTCCATGCTGTGCTCGGTGAAGAGCACCCCGAGGTTGCGTTCGCGCACAAGCCGCTTCGTCAGTGCCATCAGCGCGGAGCGCTCGCGTGGCGCCATGCCGGCGGTCGGCTCGTCCATCAGCAGCAGCTTCGGCCGGTTTGCCAGCGCGATGGCGATCTCCAGCGTTTTGACGTCGCCGTAGGCGAGCGTGCTCGCGAGCTCGTCGGCGCGTTCGCGCAGCCCAACCGCCGCGAGCAGTTCGAGTGCCTCGTCGCGGTACGCGCGCGCCGCACGCGACCAGAAGTCGAACAGACGCCGCTCACGCACGATAAGCGCCATCTGCACGTTCTCGGCCACCGTCATCGAGGCGTAGACGGCGGCGACCTGGAATGTCCGTCCCACGCCCAGCCGCCAGATCTCGCGCGGCCGGCGTCCGGTGATCAGCTCGCCGTCCAGGCGCACCGCGCCGGCATCCGGCGCGAGTTGCCCGTTGATCAGGTTGAAGCACGTCGACTTGCCGGCGCCGTTGGGACCGATCATCGCCAGCAGTTCGCCGCGCGACAGGTCGAAGCTCACGTCGTTGACGGCCACGACACCGCCGAAGGCCTTGCGCAGATTCTCGACCGCCAGCAACGCCGTCATGCCGCAACCCTCGCCCGCCAACGACTCGCGGCCAGCGCGGCCGCACCGGCCAGACCCTGCGGAAACGCTAGCACCAGCACCAGGATCACGAAGCCGAGAAGCGCGCGCCAGTAGTCGGTGGCGCGGATGATCGTGTCCGAAAGCCAGGTGAACGCGGCCGCGCCGACGATCGGCCCGGCAAGCGACTGCACGCCGCCCAGCAGCACCATCACCAGCCCGTCGATCGAGCGGCCGACAGAGATCGTTTCTGGCGAGATCGTCCCCTTGGCGAACGCGAACAGCGCGCCGGCGAGTCCGCACGCAAGCCCCGCGATCGAAAAACCCACCCAGTGCACCCGTACGACGTCGATGCCGGTGGCTTCGGCGCGCAGGGGCGAATCGCGGCCGGCGCGCATCGCGTAGCCGAAAGGCGCGAGCAGCATCCGTCGCAGCATCCACAACGCGGCTGCGACCAAGGACAACGTCAGGTAGTAATACGCGGCCTTCGAAGCGAAAGCCGGCGACGGCCAGATCCCCACCAAGCCGTTGCTGCCGCCGGTGACTTCGTCCCACTGGAACACGATCGACCAGACGATCTGCGCGAAAGCCAGCGTCAGCATCGCCAGGTACACGCCCGACAGGCGCACCGCGAACCAGCCGAACAGCAACGCGCCGGCCAGCGCAGCCAATGGCGCCAGCGCGAGCGCCAGCGGCATCGGCAGCGCCAGCGCTTTCAGCAGCAGCGCCGCGCCGTAGGCGCCGAGCCCGAAATACGCCGCATGCCCGAACGAGTGCATGCCGCCGGGGCCCATGATGAAATGCAGGCTTGCCGCGAACAGCACGGCGATGAAGATGTCGATCGCCAGCACGATCGCGTAGGGAGACTCGCGCCACAGAAGCGGAAGCAGCGCAAGCAGCGCAGCCGCGACGCTCACCGCGACCGCGCCCGATCGCGGCAGGGGCCGGATGGGCGCCTCCGGCGCCGACACTGCCCGTACGTGCCCTTGCGGCCTGCCCAGCAGGCCCCACGGCCGCCAGATCAGCACCACGGCCATCACGAGGAACTCGACGACCAACGTCAGTTTGGAGAACACGAAGCTCGTTCCGAACAGCGACACCGTGCCGATGCCGTAGCAGATCGCCTTGATCTCGGCGATGATCAGCGCCGCGAGATAAGCGCCAGGGATGCTGCCCATGCCACCCACGACGACGACGACGAAAGCCTCGCCGATGGCCACCAGATCCAGCCCCAGGTTGGCCGGCTCGCGCGGCATCTGCAGCGCGCCGCCGAGCGCCGCGAGCGCCGAGCCCAGCGCGAAGACGCCGGTGAACAGCCACTTCTGGTTGACGCCAAGCGCGCCGACCATCTCGCGGTCCTGGGTGGCGGCGCGGATCAGGATGCCGAGCCGCGTCTTCTTCAGCAGCAGCCAAAGCGCCGCCAGCATCGCCGGACCGATGAAGATCAGCAGCAGGTCGTAGGTCGGAAAACTGCGGCCGAGGATCGTCACAGCGCCCTTGAAGCCCGGCGCCTTCGGACCCAACAGATCCTCCGGCCCCCACAGGTACAGCACCGCGTCGCGCAGCATCAGCACGACCGCGAACGTGGCAAGCAGCTGGAACAGTTCCGGGGCGCGATAAATGCGCCTCAGCACCGCGATCTCGACCAGCGCGCCCAGCGCGCCGACGGCCAGTGCGGACACGGCGATCGCCCCCCAGAAGCCGAGCGCGGTGATGCCGAAGGCGTGCACGAGCGTGTACGCGAGATACAGCCCGATCATGTACATCGAGCCGTGCGCGAAATTGACGATGCGCGTGACGCCGAAGATCAGCGACAGCCCGACCGCGACGAGAAACAGCGCGGAGGCCCCGGCCAGGCCGTTCAGCAGTTGGACCGCGAAACCGGCGAGCATCGTCACTCCGACCCGCAGCGCGACCGAGGGAAAAAGGTCCCAATCGCTCGAAGCGCCAGAGATCCCTCGTCGCTGCGCTCCTCGGGATGCCACGCGAAGTTGACGATGCGAGTGACGCCGAGGATCAGCGACCACCCCTCGGCGACCAGGAACAGCGCCGAGGCGCCGGCCAGGCCGTTGAGCAACTGAACCGCGAAGCCGGAAAACATCGGAGTCGGGCGCGGCGCGGTGCCGCGCGCCCGACGCGCGCGGCACCGCGCCTACGAGCGCGTCAGTCGGCCGGACGCAGCTTGGCGATTTCGGCGTCGGGCGGCATCACCGAAGCGCCGTCGACGTAGCGGAAGTTTTTCATCACGCCGCGACCCTGGTGCACCGCGGTCTGCCCGACGTACGCACCCATCGTGGACTGGTGATCGATCGCGCGAAACTGGATCGGTCCGAAGGGCGACGTGGTCTTGAGCCCCTTGAAGGCGGCGACCATCTTCTCGGTGTCCGTGCTGCCGGCTTTCCTGATCGCGTCGGCGATCGCACGCACCGTCGTGTAGCCGACCACCGATCCCAGCCGCGGGTACTCCTTGAACTTCGCCTGATAGGCGCGCAAAAAGGCGTCGTGATCCTTGCTTTGGATCGCGTACCAGGGGTAGCCGGTGACCCACCAGCCCTCGGGCGCCTCCTCGCCGAGCGGATCGAGATACTCGGGCTCGCCGGTGAGCAGCGAGAACACCACGCGGTCCTTGAACAGGCCGCGCGTGCTGCCCTCGCGGACGAACTTCGCCAGGTCCGCGCCGAAGGTGACGTTGAAGATCGCGTCGGGCTTGGCGTCGGCCAGCGCCTGCACGACCGCGCCCGCGTCGATTTTGCCCAGCGCCGGCGCCTGCTCGGCGACGAACTCCACGTCGGGTTGCGCGGCCTTCAGCAGTTGCTTGAACGAGGCCACCGCCGACTGGCCGTATTCGTAGTTCGGATAGACGACCGCCCAGCGCTTTTTCTTCAGCTTCGCCGCCTCCGGCACCAGCATCGCGACCTGCATGTAGGTCGAGGGACGCAAGCGGAACGTGTAGCGGTTGCCGTTGCCCCAGGTGATCTTGTCCGTCAACGGCTCGGCCGCGACGAACAGCACCTTGCGCTGTTTGGCGAAATCCGCCACCGCCAGTCCGATGTGCGACAGAAACGTGCCGAAAATCAGGCTCACGTTCTCGCGCGAGACGAGTTCCTCGGCTACGCGCACCGCATCACCCGGGTTGCCGTTGTCGTCGCGCGAAACGACTTCGAGCTTGCGGCCGAGCACACCGCCGGCGGCGTTGATCTCGTCGACCGCCAGCTCCCAGCCCTTCTTGTAGGGCAGCAGGAACGCCGGCTGCGCCTTGTAGCTGTTCAGCTCGCCGAGCTTGATCGTCTGCGCCTGCGCCGTCACCGAGACGGTCAATGCGGCCATCGCCGCGAACCACCATCGCTTCATCGTGTCGCCTCCTCCATGGTGTACCGATCTGTCGTCATGCCACTGCGCGCACGCGCCGCCGTATCCGTCTGCGACCAACGGCGCCTACCGCAACCCGTCTTCACCCTTGATTTCGTTCTTCTGCAGTCCGCCGACGCGCGCCAACGGCCGGCCGCAGGCCGTGACCGCGACGGCAACGACGATCTCGTTGGCGCGCGGGGCGTCTGCCACACGTGCCTCGATCGCGTCGAAATGGCTGCGCACATAGGCTGCATCCTTGTGGCCGAGCGGCACGTCGATCGCGGTGCCGGGTCCGCCCATCTTCTTGGCCGAAGGCACCAGCGCCGCGCCCTTCTCGACCGCGCGGCGCAGCGGCGCGCCGAGCTTCGGATGCAGGATCGCCGCCGCGTGCTCGATCTCGCCCGCCTCGCCGACGATCGCCGCCTTGCCGTAGCTTTCGGCCTCGCCGGGCCGGATGCCGAGCGCTTCGACGCACTTCGTGCCGAGCAGACCGCCTAGCTCCTCGCCGATGTCGATCAATTCGTCGAGCTTCTCCACGTACCGCCCCGCGTAAGGATTGGCGATCACGGCGATCGCCAGCGCGCGGCGCGCCGGCGGATCGATCGCGCGGCCCATTTCCTTGCGCACCTCGTCGACGATCACGATCAGTTTGCGGATGTCTGCGGCCATCGCGTCCTCGTCATCGCAGTCCGTCTTCGCCCTTGATTTCGCTCGCGCGCAACCCGCCGACGCGCTCGTGAACGCGCGGCCCGTCGGTCATCGCCAGCACGAGCACGATCTCGTCGGCGTGCGGGTGGCCCGGCACGTACACCTCGATCGCATCGAAGTGGCTGCGCACGTAGCTGGCGTTGATGTGCGTGATCGGCACGTCGAGTTTCGTGCCCGGTGCACCGACCTTCTTGGCCGACGGCACGATCGCTTTGGCGTTGGCGCCTCTGACGCCATCCTTCCAGCCGAGCACCTCGCGCATGCCGTAGCCGCCCGGCACATGCCAGCACGCACCGTGCTCCAGCTCGCCGGCGCTGCCGACGATCGCGCCCTTGCCGTAGCCTTCGATCTCGTGCGGCTGCACGCGCAATGCGGCGAGCAGCGCGCGGGCCAGCTCGACGCCGAGCGGATTCAGCGCCTCCATGAACGGCAGCAGGTTCGGCTCGTATCGGCCGGCATACGGGTTGGTCAGTACAGCGGCGATCGCCGCGCGCCGCTGCGGCCGCGGCGGCCGCGGGCCGAATTCGTGGTGGATCGTCTCCAGCTGGGTCCAGAGGCGGCGTACGTCGATCATGCGAGCGCGGTCATCGTTTCCGTCTGAAGCATACGCGAGCAGCCCTGCAACGTGAGCAGCGCCCCGCTGATCAGCCCGCGCTCGAGGCAGACACGCGCAAACGCCTCGCCGCGATCCAGCGCCCGTTGCACCAGCGCAGGCGGAAGCGTCGGCACGCCGACGGTCACCAGACGCGAGCCGAGGTCGGTATCGTCGCGCACGGAATCGGCCGGCGCGCGCTGCACGAGCGGCGATTCGACGTCGACGTGGTTGGCGATCATCGTCGCAGCGGCATCGGCAGCCGCCGCGTCGGCCGCGAGCACCGTGACGCTGTCGGCGATGCCGAAGGACAGGCTGCGTCCGCGCCAGCCCGAGGTGGCCACGCCGCGCACGCGATCGTCGGCGGTCACGCGCAGCAGGCCGTCGATGCGCGGCGCGCCCAGGTCTGCGACGCGACCGATGTCGAACGACCGTCCGTCTTGCATGTGCAGTGCGATGTCCCCGCCGTCGTTGACATACGCGCGCACGACGCCGGGGCGATCGAAGCACGCGATCAGGTGATCGGCAACGGCGCCGGCCACCGCCGCCATCGGCGTGACGAACAGGCCGAATTCGTCGGCGAACGGCCTGCAAGCGCGCAGCATCCGGCGCGCCACTGGGCCGTGCAATCGAAGCGTCGGCGTGCACGGCGAACGCAGATGCGAGAGTTCGGACACGAGCACCGGCAGAACGTCCTGAAACGCCTGCCAGCACGCTTCGACCGACGCGGCCACGGCCCCCGCGTCGCCGTCGGCGCCGATCACCAGATCGATCGGGCCGTGCTGGAAGTGCCAGCGGCCGTCGGGGAAGCGCGCGCGTACCGGGCCGTTCATCGGCTTGCCTCCAGCGGCGCCAGTGGCCAGGGATTGTCGGCACGCCATTCGATCATACGGTGACGTGCCTCGGCCAGCACCTGCTCAATGGTACGGATGCGATCGACGTGACCACCCAGCGCCTCATACACGTCGCGCCGCATCGTGAATTCGATGGGTGCCACGATCGCCGGGGTGGGCACGGTACCGAAGGACTTCTCCGGCATCTTCGTCACGTCCACCATCACCGTGATGCCGCCGCCCGGCCATACGTACGCGGGCGCGCCGCCGCAGGTCACGCGCGTCAGCAGCTCCTTGATCGAGCGCGTCAGCCGAACCGGGTTTTCGGTCACGCCGGCGCGCAGACTGCCGCCCGCGCCGGCCACAAAGAGCACGGTGGCGAGCGCCGGCTCGCAGTTCTCGCCGATGCGCTCGACCACCTTGCGCACCGCCTCCGGCATCGGCGTCCGCTCGGGGCGCAGCTTCTCGTCGAGCACGAAGAACTCCGCGTGCTCGCCGGTGGTGGAAACCATCAGCAGCCGCAGCCCCGGCCGGGCCACGTCCGGGTCCCACCCTTCGATGATCGACAGCGGATCGGTGATGTCGGTGCCGCCCCAGCCGGTGCCCGGGTTGGCGACTTGGAAATACCGGCCCGGCGTGGACTTGCGGCCGCGGATGCGGATGCCGCTGGACGGCATGTCGAGACACTTGCCGGCCTGATGCTCGGTCAGCACCCCGGTGATGTGATCGTCGACGACCACGACTTCGTCCACGTGCCCGTACCACTGCTTGGCGAAGATCCCGATGGTGGCCGAGCCGCAGCCCACCCGCATGCGCGTTTCTTCGACGCCGTTGACGATCGGCGCGCGTCCGGCCTCCACGGTCAGCCGCGCGCCGCCTTCGATTTCGAGTTCCACCGGCTCGCGGTTGCCGAGCTTTTGCATCAGCGCGCAGGTGACGCGGCCTTCGCGCTTGGAGCCGCCGGTGAGGTGATGCACGCCGCCGAGCGACAGGAACTGCGAGCCGTATTCGATGGTGGTGACGTGCCCGACCGCCTCGCCGTCGTAGCGCACTGTCGCCTGCTCCGGCCCCAGGTAGCGATCGGTGTCGATCTTCACCTTGAAGCTGCAGTACGAAAAGATCCCCTCCGTCACGACCGTCACCATGTCCACGCCTTGATGGCGGCTGGCGACGATGAACGGGGCGGGCTTGTAGTCCGGATACGTGGTGCCGCTACCCACCCCGGAGACGAACACCGGCGCGTCGTTGATCCATTCGCCGCGCCAGGCGGCGTAGCCGCTGGCGACGACCTCCACCCCGGGGCGCTTCATCAGCAGCACCGGATCCATGCGCGTGAGCTTGCCGCCGACGTTGCCCCAACGGTCGCACGCGCCGAGCCGCCCTTCGCTGATCTGGCACAGCACCGGGCAGGCGTCGCACAACACCTTGTTCGCCGCCATCTTTTCCGGCGGCTTGGCGGCGACGACCACCGGCTCAGCGGCCTCGAATCGTTCGCCCACCGTGCTGGCGCCGACGCGTTCGGTCATGAGCACTCCGCGAAAGGGGCACCGTCATCGAAACCCGTGAAGCGGCTCGGGATGCACCTTCTCCCACTGTCATCCCGAGGAGCGCAATCCCTTTCCTTGTCATCCCGGGGAGCGCCTTTCATTTGCTTTTCATCCCGAGAAGCGCACTCCCTTTCCTGTTCATCCCGAGAAGCGCACTCCCTTTCCTTGTCATCCCGAGGAGCGCAGCGACGAGGGATCGCAGCCGCTGTGAAACGCTTGAGATCCCTCACCCCGGCCACTGGCCGGGGTTCGGGATGACAGAGACAGGGCGCCACTGGCCAGGACCCGGGATGACCGATACAGGGCGCCACTGGCCAGGGCCCGGGATGACCGATACAGGGCGCCACTGGCCGGGGTTCTGGATGATGGGGACAGGACACCACCGGCCGGGGTTCGGGGTGACCGTGACAGGGCGCTGCCTGCCGTGGTCCGGGATGACCGAGACGGGGCACCGTGGGCCAAGCCTCGCGATGACGGAGCGCGTAGCGACGAGGGGTCGCGAGTGTGGCTGCGCCTGAGCGCCCTCGCCTGCGGCTGGAGATGACGAGTGCCAAGGCAAGATCCGCGTCAGAGGTTTTTGAGCCACGCGCGCAGCCGGTCCGGCGTGCACGGTGCGTGCGGCGGCCGCACGCCGCAGGCGTGATGGATCGCGTTGAAGATCGCGGGCGCGGTGGCGATCAGCGCCGGCTCGCCCACGCCCTTCGCCCCGTATGGCCCCAGCGGTTCGGGGTCTTCGATCAGATGCACTGTGATCGGCGGCACGTCGCCGGCGGTGGGAATCAGGTAGTCGTGCAGGTTGTCGGTGCGGCCGGCGTGATACTCCTCCATCAGCGCCATGCCGATGCCCTGCGCGATACCGCCGTGGATCTGGCCCTCGACCTGGCTCGGGTTGATCGCACGGCCGACGTCGTGCGCGGCGTGGATCGCAAGCAGCCGCACGGTGCCCAGTTCCACGTCGACCTCCACCTCCGCGAACTGCGCCGCGAAGCCGTAGGTCGCGTAGGGAACGCCCTGACCGTTTTCGTCGAGCGGCACCGTCGGCGGGTTGAAATGTCCAGTGGCGACGGCGACGTCGCCATTGTCGTCGGCGGGCAGGTGCGCGAGGTCGATGCGCTTGTCACCGACGATCAACGCGCCGCCGTCGAGCGCGAGCCGATCGTCGGCGCGCGCGCCGGCCAGTTCCAGCAACTTGCGCCGCAGCGCTTCGCCGGCCAGCTTGGTCGCGTTGCCGGACACGAAGGTCTGCCGCGACGCGGAGCTCTTGCCGGCATCGAGCGTCAGATCCGTATCCGCGTACACCTGGTCGATCAGCGCCACCGGCACGCCGAGCGCATCGGCGAGGATCTGCGGCAGGATCGTGTAGCTGCCCTGGCCGATGTCGACCGCGCCGTTGTACAGCATCACGCGGCCGTCGCGGCGCAGCCCGACCTTGATCGACGACGGATTCGCGATCACCGTGTTGCCGATGCCGTACCACATGCACGCAATGCCCGCGCCGCGTCGCTTCGCATGCGCGTAGCGCCGGTGCGGATCGGTCGAGGCGCGAGCGGCCAGCGCGAAGGGCGGCGCCGCTCGGTTGAACGCTTCACAACGCGCGCGCGCTTCGCGCCACGCCGGCCGCAGCGCGTCCAGGCACGCGCGCAGGCCGACGCTCGCTTCCAGCCGCTGCCCGGTGCCGGTGGTGTCGCCCGCCCGCAGTGCGTGCCGCCAGCGGAATTCGAGCGGATCTTCGTCGAGGCGCTCGGCCGCCTCGTCGATCAGCCGTTCGCAAAGCAGCGTGGACTGCGGCACGCCGAAGCCGCGGAACGCGCCCCCGATCGAGTTGTTCGTGAACACCGCGCGCGTGGTCGCGCGCACGTGAGCTACGCGATACGGGCCCGCGGCGTGGATCGGCACGCGGTTGGCGACCGTCGGCCCCCACGACGCGTAGGCGCCGGTGTTGAAGTCGCCGTGGAAATCGTAGCCGAGCAAGCTGCCGTCTGCGCCGAGCGCGAGCGTGGCGCGCATCTCCGCCGGATGGCGCTTGGTGGTCGATGCCATCGACTCGGGCCGCGTGTACACGATGCGCGCGGCGCGCCCGAACTTGCGCGCCGCAGCCACCAGCAGCGGCTGGATCGAGACGTCGAGCTTGCCGCCGAAGCCGCCGCCCACCGCCGAGGGCACGATTCGCACCTGCTCGGGCGCGAGTGCGAACATGTGCGCCATCTCGTCGCGGTCCATGTACGGCGTCTGCGTACAGGCGAATACCGTCACGCGCGCGCGGCCCGCTTCGTTCTTCCAGACTGCATAGCCCGCCTCGGGCTCGATGTAGGCGTGCTCGACGTAACTCGTCGTCAGCGTCCCCTCCACGCGAATCGCCGCCTGCGCGACGGCCCGATCGACGTCGCCGCGCACGACGCGACCGCGGCACAGGACGTTGTCCGGCCAGCGCTCGTGCAACACCGGCGCGTCGGGCGCGAGCGCCTCGCCCGGCGTCAGCACCGCGGGCTGCGGATGCCAGACGATCGGCACGTCGCGCTCGTCCACGGCTTCGAGCGCTCCGCGCTCGCCGACCAGCACGAGCACCGCCTCGCCGCGAAAGCGCACGCGCCCTTCGGCGAGCGCCGGCTGGTCGCGCAGGTCTGGAAAGATGGCGAAACGGTTGGCCGGGATGTCCGCGGCCGTCACGTAGCCCGCAAGCCCCCAGCGCGCCACGAAGGCATCGAGGTCGCCGAACTCGAACGCCGCCGCCGCGTGCGGCGAGCGGATCACGCGCAGCCACAGCGCATCGGCCGGCGCATCGTCGGCGCCGAAGCGCGCACTACCGTCGACCTTCGCGCGCGCATCGAGCCGAGGCAGCCGGCTGCCGACCGCGGCGCCGCGTGCCGGCGCCTGCACCGCAGACTCGCCGTCGCGTGCAGCGGCAAGCACCGCCTCGACGATCTTGCGGTACCCGGTGCAGCGGCATAGCACGCCGCCGATGCCGTCGAGCACCTGCGCCTCGGTCGGCCGCGGATGCCGGCGCAGCGTGTCTGCCGCGGCCATCAGCATGCCCGGTGTGCAGATGCCGCACTGCGCGGCGCCGAGCGCGACGAAGCTCGCGCGCAGCCGCGCGAGCAGCGGATCGTCCGCCTCCACGGTGGTGACGCTGCGGCCGGCCGTCTGCACCACGGGCACGAGGCACGCGCAGACCTGCTCGCCGTCGAGCAACACGGTGCAGGCGCCGCAGTCGCCGGCCTCGCATCCGACCTTGGTGCCGGCGAGCCCCAGGTCTTCGCGCAGCACGTCCGAAAGGCGCCTCGCAGGCGCGACCGCGAGCCGAACCGTGCGGCCATTGACACGGCATTCGATCGTTTCGGCGAGCAGCGGTTCGGAGGGCCGGTTCATCAGGCAAGCTCCCTGAGCGCGCGGACGAGCAGGCGGCGCACGGCATCGAGCCGGTAGGCGCGCGTGCCGCGCACGTCGTCGATCGGTGAAAGCGGCGCAGCCGCGGCGTCGAGCACGGACTCGGCGCGCGCGACGATCTCGCCGCGCGGTGCGCGGGCGACGGCCGCTTCGAGCGCCGGCAGCCGCTGCGCGGCCGCCGCGCAGGCGCCCACCGCGACGCCGCAGTAGGTCACTCGATCGGATTCGTCGAAATCAAGCGCCGCGGCGACCATCGCGATCGAGATGACCAGGTAGCGCCGGTGTCCGAGCTTCAGGAACACCGAGCGTGCCCGCTGCGACCGCGCCGGAATCCGCACGGCGACGAGCAGTTCGTCCGGCCGGCATGCCGTGCGCCGGTTGCCGAGCACGAACTGCGCGAGCGGCAGCGCGCGCGCCCCCGATGCGCTCGCGAGTTCCACCGTTGCATCGAGCGCCAGCAGCGGCGGGATGCCGTCGGCCGCCGGCGATGCGTTGCACAGGTTGCCGCCGACGGTACCGCGGTTCTGGATCTGCACGGCCCCGACCTCGTGCGCCGCCTGTGCGAGCGCCGCGCAGTGCGCAGGCAGCGCAGCGCGCGCGACTTCGCTCCACGTCACGGCCGCACCGATGCGCAGCGCGCCGTCGGGCCTCACCTCGAGTCCGCGCAGCTCGTCGATCGCGCTCACGTCGAGCAGCGGCTGCGGCAGCGGCCGGCCGACGTGCGCCGGGTACAGATCGGTACCGCCCGCGAGCACCCGGTGCGGCGCGCGGGCGAGCACCTGCAGCGCGGCATCGAGCCGCACGGGCCGCACGTAATGCATCGGCGCTGGCATGCCGGTCGTCTCGCGTAAGCCCCTTTTCACCGTGGACCTGCCGCGCGCCGCTCGGGCGACCCGCTGGCGCGCGGCGGCTGGCTAGGCTAAATTCCAATCAATGAAGCTTTTACTTCATTGAGCGACGCGAAAATTAGTCCAGGTTGGCCGGCGCGTCAATCGTGCAGCGCGTCTGCGCGGCAGACCCGGCAACCCGGCCCATGGAGAGCGAAACCGCGATGCACAACGACGTCGAAGCCACGCGGCTGCAAGCCGTAGCCCCGCATGGTGGCCCCATCGAAACCGACGCCTTGGTCGTCGGCGCCGGCCCGGTCGGACTGTTCCAGATCTTCGAGCTCGGGCTGCTCGAGATCAAGGCGCACATCGTCGACTCGCTGAAGGAAGTCGGCGGACAGTGCATCGAGCTGTATCCGGACAAGCCGATCTACGACATCCCGGCGGTGCCTGTGTGCACCGGCAAAGAGCTGACCGACAACTTGCTGAAACAGATCGAGCCGTTCGGCGCGACGTTCCACCTGGGCCAGGAAGTCACGGTCGTCCAAAAGCGCGACGACGGACGCTTCGACGTCGAGACCTCCGCCGGCACGCGCTTCGTGACGAAGACCGTGTTCATCGCCGCCGGTGTCGGCAGTTTCCAGCCGCGCACGCTAAAGGTTCCCGGCATCGAAAAGTTCGAGGGCAAGCAGGTCTTCTACCGCGTCAAGGACCCGTCGCGGTTCTACGGCCGCAACCTCGTGATCTGCGGCGGCGGCGACTCGGCGCTCGACTGGACGCTCGACCTCGTCGGCAAGGCCGAAAGCGTGGTGCTGCTGCACCGTCGCGACGGCTTCCGCGCCGCGCCGGCATCGGTCGCGAAAATGCGCGAACTATGCGAGCAAATGCAGATGCAGTTTCTCGTCGGACAGATCTCCGGCTTCGAGGAGTCCGACGGAAAGCTCACCGAGATACGCGTGACCTCCGCCGACGGCGTCACCCGCCGGCTGCCGCTGGACGATCTGCTGGTGTTCTTTGGTCTATCGCCGAAGCTCGGGCCGATCGCCGACTGGGGGCTCGCGCTCGAACGCAAACAGATCGTCGTCGACACCGAGAAGTTCGAGACCAGCGTGCCGGGCATCTTCGCCGTCGGCGACATCAATACGTACCCGGGCAAGAAGAAGCTGATCCTGTCGGGCTTCCACGAGGCCGCGCTCGCCGCCTTCGGGGCGGCGAGGTACGTCTTCCCCGACAAGAAGATCCACCTGCAGTACACCACCACGAGTCCGAAACTGCACAAGGTGCTCGGCGTCGAGACGCCGGTGTTCGACTGAGCCCGAAGATTACGGTCGCTCGACGCGACGTGCGCGCAGTCCGCGGCGAACGAACGGCCTTGCGAGCCGGCCGGCGCGATCAGGCTTCGGGCGCACGAACGAAGCCGAACCGCTGCTCCAGCGCGGCAGCACGCAGCCGCTCGAACGGCCGCAGCGCGCCGGCGACGCGCAGCAGCGCGGGCGACGCGAAAGCCGCGACATCGCCGCTCAACCATCGCTGCAGCGCGTGATCGTCGAGCGGAACGCCGTGCGCGTCGGCCACCACGCGGACGAACGCAGCGGTGTCGGAATCGTCGACGACGCCGGCGCCGAAGTCGGTCTGCAGCACGAAGCGGCCGTCGTCGAGTATGCCCGCCGCGAGCAGCGCCCGCGGCTTCGCATCGGTGTGCGCGCGCAACGCGCCGTCGGCGTCGAGCCGGTAGACCCACGGTGTGACCTCGAGCTCGACGTACACGCGCTGCGGCCCGTTCTGGAAGAACCAGCGGCCGCGCTCGTCCGCGGCATAGTTGCGGCCGATGAACTCGCGGATCGCCGCGTTCGCGATCGTCTGACCCTTGATCCGCCATTCGCCGCGCGCCGTGAGCGCGAGCCAGCCGAACACCGCCGGCACGTTGGGCCACTTGGCGATCGCGGCAAGCACGCTGTCGTCCATGCGCGAAGCTTAACTTCACGTCGCAGCACCTCGCGCGCTTCGGATGCCCGGTTTGCACCCGGAGACGGGTGAGGTTGCGATGCTGCACCGACGACGCGCATCGCGGATGAACCGCGTCGCCGCGCGATCCCGGCGACAGCGGCACGGTCGAAGCGCAGGCCGACGACGCGAGGATCGACGCCCGTCGCCCGCGCATCGACGATCGCGTCCGTACGCCCTGGGATCGACGGAGGCGCAGATCGCTGGCGCGCGAGCGATCCGCGCGCCGCCCCGCCGCATGCCCTCGGCGGCCCGCGCAAGGACGATCGGGCCCACGCCCGGTCGCTGCGCCTCGCCAAAAAGACACGTCGACCGCCCGGCCGCGACGATCGGCAAGACGGCGTCGCCGGCCGATCGCATCGACGGCGTCGACACGCGCCGCGCGCACCGCGCGCCGGCAACGCCGATCGGGCGGACGGCCCCGCACCGGCAGCACGTTGCGCGGACGGGCGTCAGGCGCCGTCGCTCACGCAACGCGCGCGGCCCGCTACTTTTTGTGGTCGCCGTGCATCGGTGCGGCGGCGCCGATCGCGCGCACGGGCACGTCGAGCTTCACTTCGCCCGCGCGCTCGAACCTGAGCGTCAGCGGAAACGTCTGGCCCGCCTTCAACGGCGCCTTCAAGCCGATCAACATGACGTGCAGTCCGCCGGGTTTCAGCTCGGTCGTGGCGCCGCCGGTGACGTCGATCGCCTCCACCTTGCGCATGCGCATCGTGCTGCCGTCCATCATGTGCGTGTGCAGCTCGACGACATCGGCGACGGGGGCGCTGGCGGCGACGAGCTTGTCGGTCGCCCCCGCATTGCGGATCTTCAGGTACGCGGCACCGCTGGTCTGGCCGGGCACCGTGGCACGCGCCCACGCATCGGAAAGGCTTAGCGCGCCGGCCTTGGTGTCGTGGTCGTGCGCACCGACCGCGCTGGCGGCGGCGAGAAATGCAATCGCGAGAAGATGGTGGACAGTCTTCATTTGCGCTCCTTTCGATCGCCCGCAGGCGTTAAGCATCGGAAAACTCACGGCAGTCGAACGGCGTTCCGCCGTTGTCGCCCGCGCCGGGTCGAACCGCGCAGCCGCCGTCCGGAAGCACCGACGCGCCGCCATCGCGCCAGGACGCCAGCGCGATGGCGATCGCCAACGCGGCCACCGGCAGCGAACGGATGTCCGGATTGCCCAGGTCGAATTCAGGGCGGTGGCAGGCGGACGACGAGTCGTGCGCCACGAAGGTCGGGATCGGAAGCATGGTCGAATCACCTCGAAATCGGTTGAGCCGCCGCGGCTTGCGCGCGGGCGGCGACGTCGCGCACGTCGCCGCTGACGACGTGCGCGATCCAGGCGGAAAGGCTCAGCCGAAGCGAGGCGGTGCGCGCGGCTGCGCGGCCGACCACTCCGCGCGCAGCGCAGGCGCGTGCGCGGCAGCGCTCGCATGGGGCGCGGCCTGCGCGGGTGCGCGGACCCGCAACGCCGCCGGCGGCGGCGCAGCGAACGAGCCCGCATGCGGCGCGCAATACGGACAGTGCGCGTTGTTCGCGTAACCACCCGCCGGCGCAGGCTCGTCCAGCGCACCGGCAACCGCGATGCGCGAGGTGCAGATCTCGCCGGACGGCGCGGGCAGCCGCGCGGCTGCCACGGCCGACGCGAACGCATTGAACAGGATCGCGACAACCGCGATCGCTGCGATCGGACGTCGAGCGCGCCTCAGCATGGCGCGGTGACGCTACCGCACGCCGATGCGGACTTCAACCGCTTCGCCGCGATGCGACTGCCCATTCGCGTATGGGGATCGGCCCTACCGGGTGCGGGCCGCACCCGCCACTGGCAGCGCGGCGCTCGTGCCTGCCGGGACGCGTGGCAGACCGTGCCGACTTATCTGCCGCGCTCGAAGAACTCGAACAGCCGCTGCGGCAGGAAGTCGAGGCTGCCGGGTGGCGTGCCCTGCGCGAATCCGATGTGCCCACCCTCGTCGGGCTGCTCGAGCACGACGTGCCGGGAGACTTCGTGCGGGCGCGGCAGGCTCGCTGCCGGCACGAACGGATCGTTCTTCGCGTTCAGCACCAGGTGCGGCACCTTGACGCCGCCGAGCCAGGGCTTGCCGGAGGCGCGCGCCCAGTAGTCGTCGGTGTTGCGAAAGCCGTGGACCGGTGCGGTGTACACGTTGTCGAACTCGTACAGATTGCGGCTGGCGCGCAGCGCACCGGCATCGGCGATGCCCGGGAAGCGGCGTGCCTTATCGAGCGCCTTGCGCTTGAGCGTAGCGAGGAACATCTTCGTATAGACGAGGTTGAAACCGCGACCGAGCGCCGCGCCGCCGGCGGCCAGATCGAGCGGAGAGCCGACCGATGCGGCGGCAGCGACGAAGCGCGCATCCTCTTCGCGTTCGCCGAGCCACTTGGCGAGCATGTTGCCGCCGAGCGAAATGCCGGCCGCGTGCAATCTGGCTTGCGGCCAGCGCGCACGGACGCGCCACAGGATCCAGTCGCACTCGGCAGAGTCGCCCGAGTGGTATGCGCGCGGCAGGCGGTTCGGCTCGCCCGAGCAGCCGCGGAAATGCGGCACCATCCCGCGCCAGCCGCGGTCGGCGGAGTGCCGCATGATCGCGAGCGCGTAGTGGCTGCGCGAACAGCCCTCAAGCCCGTGAAAGAGCACGAGCACCGGCGCGTCGGCGGCGGACGGTTCCGGCTGCGCGAAGTCGACGTCGATGAAGTCGCCGTCGGGCGTGTCCCAGCGTTCGCGCCGGTAGGCGACGTGCGGTCGCGGCACGAACTTGGCGGCGACGATCGTTTGCGAGTGCGCCCCCGGCAGCCAGCGCGGCGCGCGGTAGCGGCTCTCGATCAACGGCATGGCAAGGGCGCTCACCCGCCCTTCGTCGTCCGGGCGCAAGCGGGGGGTCTCAAACGTTCGGAGCGCAGAGATCCCTCACCTTCGGTTCGGAATGACAAAGCATTTCAGGTTCAATGCAACGGGCCGCTCGGCGCCTCGATGTCGCGCGCCTCGCCTTCGGGCGCGGGCGAGGCATGGTGCAGCACCATCTTCCAGCCGCCGGGCGTCTTGACGTAGGCGTTGGTCGCGAACACGTGGGCGATCTGCTGCTGTCGCCCCTGCGTGACGATGACCTCCTCGATCACCGCATGCAGCGCGACCGTCGGCGTCTCGAGCGATTTCTTGGAGCTCGCGCGGATCCGCAGCGGCCCGTTGGCGAGGATCGCGCGCCACGAGCCGACCACGGCCGCATGACCGACCAGCCGCGGGCCGTTCGGATGAATGCACGCGACATCCTCGTCGTCGAGCCAGAGCTCGGCCACCGCTTCGGCGTCCGCGGCTTCGAGCGCGTCGTAGAAGGCCTGCTCGCACTCGGCGGGCGAAGCGAACAGCAGCGGTTTCGTCAGCGACATCTTCGCGTGCGAGTCCGGCTCGCTCGTGCGCGACGCCGCGCGAGCGGCGCCGGCACGCCGGACTCAGTGGCCTTTGACGACCTCGCCCGGCTTCAGCCGGTAGCGCGTTCCGCAGTACGGACACATCGCCTCGCCGGTCTTGGTCACGTCGAGAAACACGCGCGGATGGTAGTTCCACAGAGGCATCGACGGATTCGGACAGAACGCGGGCAGGTCCTTCGCCGTGAGCTCGACCACGGGCAGTTCGGTCGTCGTCATACTTTCGTCAGCCAATGCTTGTACTTCGCCGCGCGGCCGTTGACCACGTCGAAGAACAGGTTCTGGATTTTCTCCGTGATCGGACCGCGCCGCCCCGCGCCGATCGGCCGACCGTCCAGTTCGCGGATCGGCGTGACTTCGGCGGCGGTGCCGGTGAAAAACGCCTCATCGGCCAGATACACGTCGTCGCGCGTCATCGGCATCGCGGTCACCGCAAGCCCGAGGTCGGCCGCGAGCTCGATCACGCTGCGGCGGGTGATGCCGATCAGCCCGGAGACCATCTGCGGTTCGTACAGGCGGCCGTCGCGCACGATGAAGAGGTTTTCCCCCGCGCCCTCGGCGACGAAACCGTTGGTGTCCAGCAGCAGCGCTTCGTCGTAGCCCTCGCGCGTCGCTTCGAGGTTGGCGAGGATCGAGTTGACATAGTGGCCCGCGGTCTTGGAACGCACCATCGACACGTTGATGTGATGCCGCGCGTACGACGAGGTCTTCACGCGGATGCCCTTCTGCAGTCCTTCCTCGCCGAGGTACGCGCCCCACGGCCAAGCAGCGATCGCCACGTGCACCTTCGCGCCCTTGGGGCTGACGCCCATTTTTTCCGAGCCGTAGAAGACGATCGGCCGCAAGTAGCACGCGTCGAGCCTGTTGGCGCGAACGACCTCGCGCTGCGCGTCCGAGATCTGTTCGGGCGAATACGGGATCTCCATCATGAAGATCTTCGCCGAGTTGAACAGCCGCTCGGTGTGCTCGCGCAACCGGAAGATCGCCGTGCCGTCGGCGGTCTTGTACGCGCGGACGCCTTCGAAGACCGCAAGCCCGTAGTGCAGCGAATGCGTCAACACGTGCGTGGTCGCATCGCGCCAAGGCACCAGTTTGCCGTCGTACCAGATCCACCCATCGCGGTCGGCCATCGACATCATCTTTCTCCCGGAAGCGAGAGGCGGATTCTAGCGAGTCGGCCCGCCTTCCCACTTCTATAATCCGCAGCTCAGGGAGCCTCGATGAAAAATCCCGCCGCTGCCCGGCGCCAGATCCTGCTGCTGGTCGCCTGTCAGGCGCTGCTGTACGTCAACAACGTCACGCTGATCGCCGTCAACGGACTGGCAGGTTTGGCACTCGGACCGAGTCCGCTCTGGGCCACGCTGCCGGTAACGACCTACATCGTCGGTTCGGCGCTCGCCACCGTGCCGGCATCCTTTGCGATGGCGCGCTGGGGACGCCGCAACGGCTTCATGTTCGGCACCGCAATGGGTTTCGCCGGCACGTCGATCGCGATGATCGCGATGCTGACGGCAAGCTTCGCGCTGCTGTGCCTCGGCACCTTCGTCGTCGGGCTGTACAACGCGTTCGCGCAGTACCTGCGCTTCGCCGCGGCCGACGTGGCCGACGCGTACGACCCGACGCTGAAGGAGCGCGCGATCGCGTGGGTGCTCGCAGGCGGCATCGCCGGCGGCATCGTCGGCCCCGAGCTTTCCAAGCTCACGCGCACGCTGTTGCCGGTGGAGTTTGCCGGCACCTACATCGGACTTGCCGCGATGGCTTTCGTCGCGATGGGAGTCGCGAGCCGATTGCAGATTCCGCACGGGCACACCGCCGCGCACGGCCCGGCGCGCCCGCTCGCGGCGATCGCCGCACAACCGGCCTTCGTCGTCGCGGTGATCGTCGGCGCGGTCAGTTACGGCGCGATGAACCTGCTGATGACCGCCACGCCGCTTGCGATGAAGGTGTGCGGCTTCGGCTACCCCGAGGCGGCCGACGTGATCAAATGGCACGTCGTCGCGATGTTCGCGCCCGGCTTTTTCACCGGACATCTGATCCGTCGCGCAGGCTCCGCGCCGGTCATGCTCGCCGGCTGCCTGCTGATGTTCGCGACGATGGCGATCGCGCACCACGGCCTCACCTACTGGCACTTCTGGTCCGCGCTCGTGCTGCTCGGCGCGGGCTGGAACTTCATGTTCGTCGGCGCCACCACGCTGCTGACGACGACCTACTCGCCGGCCGAAAAGGCCAAGGTCCAGGGTATCAACGACCTCGTCGTGTTCCTGACGATGATCACGTCGTCGGCCGCGTCGGGCGCGCTGCTGTCGGCCACCGGCTGGACCGATCTGAACCTCTGGTCGGTGCCTTTCGTCGCGCTGGCCGCGGCCGCGGTCGTGCTGCTGATGCTGCGGCCGGCCGCGCGGCCGGCGGCCGCATGATCGACCGCGCGCTGTTCGGCCGCCAACCCGGCCTCGCGCAGTTGCGTCGCGAAGCCTTCGTGCGCGGCGCGCGCGCGGTCGCGCCGGCGCTGCTCGCCACCGGCGTCTGGGGGCTCGTCACCGGTGTCGCGATGGTGAAGACGGGGCTGACCGAATGGCAGGCGCTCGGCATGACGCTCGCCGTGTTCGCCGGCACCGCGCAGATGGCCGCGCTGCCGCTGATCGCCGCCGATGCGCCGGTGTGGGTCGTGCTGATCACAGCGACGGTCGTCAACCTGCGCTTCGTGATCTTCTCCGCGACGCTGTGGCCGTACCTGAGGCACCTTCCGCTCGCCAGGCGACTGGCGCTCGGCTACGTCACCGCCGACATCGCCGCCGCGGTGTTCGTCGCGCGTTATGCCGAAGCGCCGGAAGACGAACGCGGCAGCACCGAACAGGTGTGGTTCCTGCTCGGCGTCACGTCCTCGATCTGGCTCGCGTGGCAGGCGCTTTCGATCGCCGGCATCTTCATCGCTCGCGGCATCCCGGGCGCCTGGGGGCTGGACTTCGCGGCGATCCTCGCACTGCTCGGGCTGACGTTGCCGATGATCAACAGCCGGCCGGCGCTGGCCGGCGCCGCGGTCGCCGCCGTCATCGCAGTGGCCGCAGCGAACTTTCCGCTGAAGCTCGGGCTGGTCGCCGCGGTGATCACCGGCACCGCGGTCGCGATGGCCACCGAAATCGCCTTCGACCGCGCGCGGAGCACCGGATGAGCGCGCTCGAGATCTGGGCGGCGATCCTCGGGCTCACGCTCGTGACGCTCGTCACGCGCAACGTGTTCCTCGTGCTCGGCGAACTGCTGCCGATGCCGGAGCGGTTGCAGCACGGGCTGCGCTACGCGCCCGCGTGCGCGCTGGCGGCGCTGCTCGCGCCCGAACTGCTAGTGCAGCAGGGGGCGCTCGCGCCCACGCTCGCCAACCACAAGTTCGTCGCCGGCCTCGCGGCGATCGCGACGATGCTCGCCACGCGCAGCATCGTCGCGACGATGGCGGTCGGCATGGCCGCGTTCACTGCTGCGCGCTACTTCCTCGTCTGACGCGATCCGCAGCGCCGCCGCGATGAACGCATCCGACGCGCGAGCACGCATCCCCGCCGGCATCTGGGCGCTCGGCTTCGTCAGCCTGCTGATGGACGTCTCTTCGGAGATGATTCACAGCCTGCTGCCGGTGTTTATGGTCACCGTGCTCGGCGCCAGCGCGCTGGCAGTGGGCTTCATCGAGGGCGCAGCCGAAGCGACCGCGCTGATCGTGAAGATCTTCTCCGGCGCGCTGTCGGACTACCTCGGCAGGCGCAAGTGGCTCGCGGTCGCCGGCTATGCGCTCGGCGCGCTGACGAAACCCGTGTTCGCGCTCGCGCCGAGCGTCGGTTGGGTGCTCGCCGCGCGCCTGGCCGACCGCATCGGCAAAGGCATTCGCGGCGCGCCGCGCGATGCGTTGGTCGCCGATCTGGCGCCGCCGGCGATCCGCGGCGCGGCTTTCGGGCTGCGGCAGTCGCTCGATACGGTCGGCGCCTTCGTCGGCCCCTTGCTCGCGGTCGCGCTGATGCTCGCGTGGGCGAACGACTTCCGCGCGGTGTTCTGGGTCGCAGTCATCCCGGGGCTCGCCGCGGTCGCGCTGCTCGTCTTCGGCGTGCGCGAACCGCAGCGGCACGCCGACGGCGCGCCGCGCGTCAATCCGATCCGGATCGACAACCTGCGCCGGCTCGGCCGCGGTTACCGGTGGGTCGTCGCGCTTGGCGCGCTGTTTGCGCTCGCGCGCTTTTCCGAGGCGTTTCTCGTGCTGCGCGCGCAGCAGGGCGGGATGCCGGTCGCGTGGGTGCCGCTGGTGATGGTCGCGATGAACGTCGTGTATTCGCTGTCGGCGTATCCGTTCGGCCGGCTTTCGGATCGGGTCAGTCACGCGAAGCTGCTCGCGGCGGGGCTCGCGGTGCTGATCGCCGCCGACCTCGTGCTCGCGTACGGCAATCACTGGACGATCGTGCTCGCCGGCGTGCTGCTGTGGGGACTGCACATGGGCATGACGCAGGGGCTGCTGGCGACGATGGTTGCGGACACCGCGCCGGAGGATTTACGCGGCACCGCGTTCGGCTTCTTCAACCTGGTCTGCGGCATCGCGATGCTCGCCGCGAGCGTGCTCGCCGGATTGCTGTGGGATGCGCTCGGCGCATCTTTCACTTTCTACGCCGGCGCGGGGTTCTGCGTGCTGACGCTCGCCGCGCTGCCGCTGGCGCCGAAGGCGCAACCAAGGCGCGGCGACTGACCCGGCCATCGCCGGTTGGGGTGAGGCAGCGCCGGACCCTCAACGGGACGAAACGCGTTGGGGTTCGCTTCGCTCACCCCAACCTACGTGCTACGTGCTCGCGACGACGCCGTCACGCGACGCAGCGATGCGGCGTCAATCCGTGCCGAACACCGCCCGCCACAACGCGCGCACGGCATCGATCTGCGGCTGCACTTCGGCGTGCGGAACGCGCGCGAACGGCGCACCGTTGAGCCGCAGTCCGTGCTGCAGCTTGCGGTAGAGCCGGTACGCGTCGGCGCAGGCGGCGGCCAGCCGCGCGTCGATCAGCCCGAGTTCGCCGGCGATCGCCAGCAGCGCGATGTTGCCGAGGTTGCCGAGCAGCCGCGGGTACCGGTGCGAATGCGCGAGCACGAGAAACTGGACGACGAACTCGATGTCGACCATGCCGCCGCGGTCGTGCTTGAGGTCGAACAGCGGCGAGCGGTTCGGGTGCCCCTCGAGCATGCGCTTGCGCATCTCGAGCACGTCGGCGGCGAGCTTCGCGAGATCGCGCTCGCGCGCGAGCACTTCGTTGCGCAGCCGCTCGAACGCCGCGCCGAGCGGCGCGAAGCCCGCGCAGTAGCGTGCGCGCGTCAGCGCCTGGTGCTCCCAGGTCCACGCGCCGAGCCCATCGTCGTTGCGCTGGTAGCGCTCGAAAGACTCGAACGCAGAGACGAGCAGCCCGGCTTCGCCGTGCGGCCGCAGCCGCAGGTCGATGTCGAACAGGTTGCCGCTGGAGGTCTGCGCCGACAGCCAGGTGATCAGCCGGCGCGCGAGCATCGTGTAGATCTCGCCGGCGTCGGCGTCGGCGTCGTCGTAGACGAACACGAGATCCAGATCCGAGGCGTACCCGAGTTCCTTGCCGCCGATCTTGCCGTAGCCGATCACCGCGAAGCGCGGCTGCTCGCGGTGCCGGCGCGGCATCGCCTTCCACGCCATCGCGAGCGCGAGCGCGATCGTCACGTCCGCCAGCGCGGACAGATGATCGGCGAGCCGCTCGACCGTCAGCCGGCCGTCGAGGTCCGCGAGCAGCAGCCGGAAAACCTGCGCGTGGTGCGCGTCGCGCAGCAGGTTCATCGCGCGCTCGGGATCGTCGCGCAGCTCGGCTTCGTGCTCGGCCAGATGCGCTGCCACCTCGGCGCCCCACAACGGCCACGAGTCGAGCGTCATCTCGCGCTCGGCGAGCCGCTCGTCGAGCAGCTCGTCGAGCAGGATCGGATGCCGCGCCAGGTAGTCGGTCGCCCAGCGACTCGATGCGAGTACGCGCAGCACGCGCGCGAACGCCTGCGGGTACTGGTTCAGCAGCGCGACGTAGGTGCTGCGGCCGGCGATCACGTCGATCAACTGCAGGAAACGCGCGAGCACCTCGTCGGCGACCACGCCGGTCGCATGCGGCGCGCCCCCTGCGGCCACGCCGCGCGCAGCATCCGCCGCCGCGTCGACCGCGCGCGTCACGAGCCCGTCGATGGCGCGCCGCACCGACTCGCTCGCGGCGACCACGCGCCGCGCCGCCAGCGCGTCGGCGACGCGCTGCGCGGTTTCGGCCGGATCCGCGTATCCGAGCTGCGCCATGCGACGCACGAGCGGCTCGCCGAGCGCGAGCGCCTCCTTGCCGTCGTCGCGCTCGGCGCGTCCGTTTCCGGGCGCGAGGAAGATCGCGTCGAAGGCCTTCGCGACGAACTCGCGCGTCTCGTCGAAGCGGCTGCGCAGCGCTTCGGCCGAAGGCAGCCGCAGCATCGCCGCGACGCGCGCCAGCTCGGCCGGCTCGTCCGGCAGCAGATGCGTCTGCGCGTCGTCGACGTACTGCAGCGCGTGCTCGAGCCGGCGCAGGAAGTCGTACGCGGCGGCGAGCCGCTCGCAGATCGGCGCGGCGAGCGCGCCCAGTTGCGCCAGCGTCGCGAGCGTGGCAAGCGTGCTGCGGTTTCTGAGTCGCGCGTCGCGACCGCCGCGGATCACCTGGAAGGTCTGCGCGATGAACTCGATCTCGCGGATTCCGCCGCGGCCGAGCTTGACGTTGTCCTGCGCCTGCGCGCGCGCCGCGCGCTTGCGCGAGGTTTCGGCGCGGATCAGCGCATGAAGGTCGCGCAGCGAGGCGATCGCGTTGAAGTCGAGGTACTTGCGGTAGACGAAGGGACGGACGAGCTGGTCGAGCGCACGGCACTGCGCGTCGAACGCCGCGGCGTCGGCGAACACCGGCGCCGAGATCACACGGCCCTTGAGCCACGCGAAACGCTCCCATTCGCGCCCCTGCCGAACCAGGTACTCCTCGAGCATCGCGTTGGATACCGCCAGCGGTCCGGCGTCGCCGTTGGGCCGCAGCCGCATGTCGACGCGGAAGACGAAGCCGTCGCCGGTCACATCCGACAGCGCGGCGATCAGCCGGCGGCCGAGCCGCTCGAAGAACTCGTGGTTCGTCAGCGCGCGCCGCGCTTCGGCGAACTCGCCGCTCGGCCGCGTCTCGCCGTCCTCGTCGTAGACGAAAACCAGGTCGAGGTCGGACGAAACGTTCAGCTCGCCGCCGCCGCCCTTGCCCATCGCGACGACCAGCAGGTCCTGCGGCACGCCGTCGCGGCTCGTCGGCACGCCGTGAACGCGCGCCAGCGCGCGCGCATGCGCCGCGACCGCGCGCTGCACGGCCACTTCGGCGAGCGCGGTCATGGTTCCGACCACTTCAGCGAGCGACGCGGCGCCGCCCAGGTCGCGCGCGATCACCCCGAGCAGGACCTGACGGCGCAGACGGCGCAGCGCGACAGCAAGCTTGTCGGCGAAATCCTCACCGGCGGGTTCGGCACCGAGCCGCGCCAGCGATTCGTCGAGCACGGCTTCGATGCGCTCGCGTGGCCACGGTGCGGCGGCAAGTTCGCGCAGTCGCGCCACATTGGCCGCGTCGTCGGCGTGCGCGCCGAGCTCGGCCGCAAGCGCGCGCTGCACGTAGCGCGAAAGCGCCAGCGCGGCGGCGCAGCCGGCTTCGACGGATTCGTTCGTGGCGGGGATCAAGACGGGCGGAACGGTCGTCGTGCTAGCCTCGGTCGGCGAAGCGCCCGCGCTGCGCGTTGATGCGCGCATCGACGTGTCGCGACCGCAACGGCTCCCGGGCGATCGCGTTCGGGCCGGGGGCATTGTAAGTCGACGAACCGAGGCTACGGAACCGAACGCAACCCGCTCGCGCTTGACCCGGAGCTGCCCGCGCCCGTCGCCGTTTCCGCCCGTGAAACCCGGACACCCACACCGCTCCCAACCCGCCACCGCGACGCTCGTCGAGCTCGAGCACGCTGTCGAGGAGGCGGTCGGACACGCGATCGACGCGACCGAACGAACGCTCGCCGATCGCTTCGGTGCCGGGTGCGTACGCGGGCTGCGGTGGACGCTGAAAGCGCTCGCCGTCGCCGCGCTCGTCGCCTACTTCGCGTTCGGTGCGGCGCTGCTCGCCACACGCTACTGGCTGATGCCGCACATCGACGCGTATCGGCCCGCGCTCGAGCGCGAGGCGAGCCGGCTGGTGGGCGCCGACGTCCGCATCGGCCGCATCGACACGCGCTGGCGGGCGTTCAATCCGCATCTGCGGCTCGACGACGTGCGGCTGCTCGACGCGAACGGCGAAGTTCGGCTCGCGCTGCCGCAGCTCGAAGCGACCCTTTCGTGGGCGAGCGTGCCGACGCTCTCGCTGCGCTTCGCGTCGCTGTCGATCATCGCTCCGGCGCTCGATGTGCGGCGGCTGCCCGGCGGACGCTTCGCGGTCGCCGGGTTCACGCTCGACCCCGCGGGCGGCGGCGACGGCGGTGCGGCCGACTGGCTGCTTGCGCAGAAGCGCGTCGCGATCCGCCACGCCACGCTGCGCTACACCGACGAGACGCAACCGCCCGTGCAGCCGCTCGTGTTCGAAGACGTGAACCTCGTCCTCGAAGCGGGTCTCGCCTCGCACCGCTTCGCGCTGCAGGCGCGCCCGCCGGCCGATCTGGCGGGGCCGATCGACGTGCGCGCCCGCATCGACCACGGCTGGGGCGAACGGCGGTCGGACCTGCGGCGCTGGACCGGACGCGTATTCGCGCAGATGGACTACGCCGACGTGGCGCGCATCGCGCGGCTGGCGCACGTGCCGGCGGAGACGGTCGCGATCGCGCGCGCGCACGGCGCGCTGCGCGCCTGGCTCGACTTCGACGCGCTCGCCGCAACGCGCTTCACCGCCGATGTCGCGCTCGCCGACGTCGACGCGCGGCTCGGCGCCGACCTCGAGCCGCTGCGCCTGTCCGCGGTGCGCGGCCGCTTCACGCAGCGGGTCTGGGGCAACGACTTTGAGGGCGGGCACGAGCTGGCGCTCGCGCGCTTTTCGATGCAGGCCGAACGGTTCGCGCTGCCGCCGACCGACATGCGGCTGCGCCTGACACGCGCAGCCGACGACAGGCCGCAGCGTGGCGAACTCGACGCGAGCGTCGTTTCGCTCGATACGCTGAGTGCGCTGGCCACCCACGTTCCGCTGGCGCGCGATCTGCGCGCGTTCGCTGCGCGACACGCGATACGAGGGCGGCTCGCGGACCTGAAGCTCGCCTGGGAGGGCGAGCCCGCTGCGCCGAGGCGCTTTTCGCTGCGTTCGCGCTTCGACGGGCTCGGCTCGAGCGCGCAGCCGGCCGAACCGCCCTCCGCGCAGGCGGGTGCGGCCGCGACCGGACGGCCGCGCCCCGGCCTGCCGGGCTTCGAAAACCTGGCCGGCACGATCGAAGCGACCGAAGCTGGCGGAACGGTGCTGGTCGACGCCCGCGATGCGGTGCTTGAGTTTCCGGGCGTCTTCGAGCAGCCCCGCGTGCCGTTGCGCCAGTTCGCGGCGCGCGCATCCTGGACGATGCGCCCGCAGTTCGACCTGCGCATCGACAGCTTCGCCGCGTCCAACGACGACCTCGAACTGAATGCGAGCGGCTCGTACCGCAACGGCGGCAAGGGACCGGGCCTGGCCGATCTGAGCGGCCGCATCGTGCGCGCACAGGCGCGCGCCGTGCATAGGTACGTGCCGCTGGTGGCGGGCACCAACACGCGCGCGTGGCTGCGCCACGCGCTGGTCGCGGGCGAAGCGGTCGAGGGCAACTTCAGGCTGCGCGGTGATCTGTGGGACTTTCCGTTCAACGACCCGAAGACCGGCGAATTCCGGGTGTCGGCGCGTGTGCGCGACGGCACGCTCGACTACATGCCCGCCGCGTTGGCCGGGCAGGCGCCCGGCGAAGGCGTGGACGCAACCGGCAAGCTCGTGCCGCAGGTTGCGCAGCGGTCGTGGCCGCGCATCGAAGGGATCGATGCCGAACTGATGTTCGAGCGCCAGCGCATGTCGATCACCGGACGGCGCGGCGCGATTTACGGGGTGCAACTGGCCAACGTGAAGGCCAGCATCCCCGATCTCGGCGCACGCGACGCGCATCTTTTGATCGGCGGCGAGGCCAACGGACCGCTCGCCGACATGCTGCGCTACGTGAACGCGTCGCCGGTCGGTCACTGGCTCGGCGATTTCCTCGCCGACGCGCAAGCCAGCGGCATCGGCCGGCTCGCGCTGAAGCTCGACATCCCGCTCGACAACGCCCGAACCACCCAGGTCGCCGGCAGCGTCGCCTTCCAGAACAGCGACATCGCGCTCGGCGCCGACATCCCGCCGTTCGCGCGCGCCGCGGGGCGCGTCGAGTTCACCGAGCGCTCGCTGCGCGTTGTCAACGTCACCGCGAACTTCGTCGGCGGCCAGGTTCGGGTCGACGCAACGACCGCCGACGACGGCACGATCGCCATCACCGCCGCCGGCACGGCCACACCGCAGGGCGTCAAGCGCGTGGTCGAACACGCGCTCGTGCAACGGCTGCTGGACCGTGCGCAGGGGACGGCGCGTTACACCGGCACCGTGACCGTGCGCACGCGGCACAGCAGCGGCGACAAGCCGCGACTGCGCGCCGAGCCGCCCGCGCGGATCGCGCCCGAAATCCGCATCGACTCCGACCTGGTCGGCTGGTCGTTCGACCTGCCCGCGCCCGCGCGCAAGGCCGCGCAGGAGGCGCTGCCGCTGCGCTTCGAGCTGATTCCGGTCGGATCCGATCGCGACAGCCTGCGCGTGACCACTGGCGCGCTGCTGGCGCTGCGGCTGGAGCGCGCGCGCGCCGCAGGCGGCGCCACGCGCGTCGTGCGCGGCGCGATCGGCATCGGCGAAGCGGCCCCCGTGCCCGCGGCCGGTGTGCTGGCGAGTGTGAACCTCGCGCGGCTGGACGTCGATCGCTGGCTGCCGTTTTTCGAAGGCAGCACCGCACCGGGCAGCGCCGGCGCGGAACGCGCGGGCGACGGCGGCATTCCGGACCTGCTCGCCCTTCGCGTCGGAGAACTCGTGATCGCCGGCAAGCCGATCGCCAACGTCGTGCTCGGTGCGACGCGCGCGGCTGACGGCCGCTGGGATGCCAACGTCGTGTCGGACCACGCCAGCGGCGCGCTCACCTGGCGGCCGGGCGCGGGAGGGGCGCCGGGCCGCGTCAGCGCCCGGCTTGCGCGCCTGGCGATTCCGGACGCACAGCGCGGCGAAGTGACCGAACTGCTCGACTCGCCGCCAGTGGACATTCCCGCGCTGGACGTGGTGGTCGACAGTTTCGAGCTCGGCCGCCGCAAGTTCGGCCGGCTCGAACTCCTCGCGCAGAATGTCGCGACCGGCGGCGGCAACGCGTGGCGCATGGACAAGCTGGAGATCGTCAATCCGGACGGGCGTCTTTCGGCGACGGGCCGCTGGGAACGCGAGGCCGGCGCGCCGCCCTCCGCGCCGCGCCGCATGACGCTGGCGATGTCGCTCGAGTTCGGCAACGCCGGTGCGCTGCTCGCGCGGCTCGGCATCCCGGACGCCGTACGCAACGGCAGCGGCAAGCTCGAAGGCGAGCTGTCATGGCGCGGCTCTGCCCTGGCGATCGACTATCCCTCGCTGTCGGGGCGGCTGCAGCTCGCCACCGCGAAGGGGCAGTTCCTCAAGGCCGATACCGGCGCTGCGCGGCTGCTCGGCGTGATGTCGCTGCAGTCGCTGCCGCGGCGGATCGCGCTCGACTTCCGCGACGTGTTCTCAGAGGGGTTCGCTTTCGATCAGATCAGCGCGAACGCCGAGCTGAAGGGCGGCAAATTGTTCACGCGCGACTTCAAGATGCGCGGCGTCGCGGCCACCGTTCTGATCGAAGGCAGCATCGACCTGTTGAACGAAACGCAAAACCTGCACGTGCTGGTGCTGCCGGAGATCGACGCCCGCTCGGCATCGCTCGTGTATGCTTTGATGGCCAACCCGGCGATCGGGCTGGGTACGTTCCTCGCGCAGATGCTGTTGCGCGATCCGCTGTCCAAGGCCTTTTCCTACGAGTACGACGTGTCCGGCTCGTGGACCGACCCACAGGTGAAGCGCCGCGAACGCGCGGCAGCCGACGCCGCAGACACCCGCAGGCAGTAACGGATCCAGCGTGAGTTCGGTGCTTTCTTCGATGTCCGTCGCAGCGCACGCGGTCCGCGTCGCCGCCGTGCAGATGGTGTCCACGCCGCGCGTCGACGACAACCTGCGCACGGCCGGGGCGCTGATCGCGCAGGCGGCCGCCGCAGGCGCGCGGATCGTCGCGCTGCCCGAGTACTTCTGCCTGATGGGCCACACCGACGAGGCCAAGGTCGCCGCTCGCGAAGCCGACGGCCGTGGACCGATCCAGGACTTCCTCTCGGCGCAGGCGCGACGGCATGCGATCTGGCTCGTCGGCGGTACCGTGCCGCTCGCCGCGCCGCAGCCCGACCGCGTGAAGAATTCGGTGCTCGTCTACGGACCCGACGGCGCGCGGCTGGCGCGCTACGACAAGATCCATCTGTTCGCGTTCTCGCGCGGCGAGGAGCGCTACGACGAGGCGCGCACGATCGCGCCCGGCGAGCGCGTCGCGAGTTTCGAGTTCGCGGCGCCGGACGCACCGAAGCTCAAGGTCGGGCTTTCGGTCTGCTACGACCTGCGCTTCCCCGAGTTGTACCGCGCGCTTGCGGCCGACGGCACCGCGCCGGACCTGATCCTCGTGCCCGCGGCATTCACGGCGACGACCGGCCGCGCGCACTGGGAAACGCTGTTGCGAGCGCGTGCGATCGAAAACCTCTGTTACGTGCTGGCGCCGGCCCAAGGCGGCCGGCACGAAAACGGCCGCGCAACGTTCGGCCACACGATGCTGGTCGACCCCTGGGGCAGCGTGGTCGCATCGGTGGCGTCCGGCCCCGGGCTTGTGATCGGCGACGTCGACACCGAACTGATCGCGCAGGTGCGAGCCGATCTGCCGGCGCTCGCGCATCGCGTGCTTTGACATGAGGATTCAGGATCGAGGATTCAGGATTTATTGAGACTCACGCAAGCTCGTGACACCGCGACCCCGCAAGTTCGCGTGGCCCGTCGGGACACCGGTTCCGTCATCCCGAGCACCGCGAGGGATCCCGGCATTGCAAGGGTCGGGAATCCCCGTCTTGGGCTCAGAATGACTCCCCATGGTCATCCCGAGCGAGCGAGAGGGATCTGCGCGCTGCGAAGCGCCGAGATTCCTCGCCTTCGGCTCGGAATGACAAGAGCGGCGTTGCGGCTCGGAATGACGAAGGTCGGACGGATGGGAGCGTCATGCGGTCGGTCGTGTCACGAAGATTCGTAATGCTCGATAGCCGACCTCGCAGCGCGCCGTACCGCCCGTTTGCTCTTCGCTCGCTCGTGGGTCCTGCCTCCCGAATCCCGAGCCCTGAACGAATCCCGAATCCTGAGCCCTGAATCCTGACTGCTGCCCCATGAAACTCACCGACCCCGCACTCGACCGCCTTGCGACCGCCAAGCGGCTGCTGCTCGACCCGTACGATCTGGACGAAGCGAAGCTGCAACACGCGCTCGCGACGATCTTCGAGCATCGCGCCGACTACGCGGACCTGTACTTCCAGTACACGCGCAGCGAATCGTTTTCGCTCGAGGAAGGCATCGTCAAAAGCGGCAGTTTCGACATCGAGCAGGGCGTGGGCGTGCGCGCCGTCGTCGGCGATCGAACCGCATTCGCGTACTCGGACGATCTGTCGCCCGACGCGTTGATGGAGGCCGCGCGCTCCGCGCGCGCCATCGCGCGCGCCGGCGGCGGCGCGGTCAAAATCGCATCGCGGCTGGCGCCGCGCCCGCATCCGGTGCTTTATGGCGCCACCGATCCGGTTGCATCGCTCGACGCGGTCGCCAAGATCCGGATGCTCGAGCGCATCGAAGCCATGGCGCGGGCACGCGATGCGCGCGTCAAGCAGGTGTTGGCCACGCTCGGCGCCGAGTACGACGTGGTGCTGATCGCGCGCAGCGACGGGCTGCTCGCCGCCGACGTGCGGCCGCTGGTCCGGTTGTCGCTGACCGTGATCGCCGAGGACGACGGTCGCCGCGAACAGGGCTTTTCCGGCGGCGGCGGTCGGGTCGATCTCGCGTACTTCACCGACGAGCGGTTGCGGCAGTACGTGCAGACCGCGGTCGACATGGCGCTCGCCAACCTGCGCGCCCGAGCCGCGCCGGCGGGCGTGATGACCGTCGTGCTCGGCCCGGGCTGGCCCGGGATCCTGCTGCACGAGGCGGTCGGGCACGGGCTCGAAGGCGACTTCAATCGCAAGGGGTCGAGCGCTTTTTGCGGCCGCATCGGCAAGCGCGTCGCGTCCAAAGGGGTCACCGTGATCGACGACGGCACGATCCCGGAGCGGCGCGGCTCGCTCGCCATCGACGACGAAGGCAACCCGACGCAGCGCACCGTGCTGATCGAGGACGGCATTCTGCGCGGCTACATGCAGGACTCGCTGAACGCGCGGCTGATGAAGGCCCCGCTGACAGGCAACGCGCGGCGCGAATCGTTCGCGCACCTGCCGATGCCCCGCATGACCAACACGTACATGCTCGGCGGCGGGCATGACCCGCGCGAGATCATCGCGTCGGTGAAAAACGGCATCTACGCGACCAACTTCGGCGGCGGCCAGGTCGACATCACCAACGGCAAGTTCGTCTTCAGTATGGCCGAGGCCTACCTGATCGAGAACGGCCGCGTCACCGCACCGGTCAAGGGCGCCACGCTGATCGGCAATGGTCCCGACGCGCTCACGCGCGTGACGATGATCGGCAATGACATGGCGCTCGACCCCGGCATCGGCACCTGCGGCAAGGACGGCCAGAGCGTGCCCGTCGGCGTGGGCCAACCGACGCTGCGCATCGAGGGGCTGACGGTCGGCGGGACCGGATGAGCGGTCGGCCGCGCCCGCGCAGACGCATCATCTACTCAGTGCAAGGACAATAAGCCGCACTGCGTACCGCAACGCGGCCGCAAGCGCCCCGTGAAGTTCCCGGTCAGGTTGATGCCGCCGATCGTGTGGCTGGTGCGGCTGCTGGTCGGCGCGTACCCGCGCTGGATCGGCTCGGTGCCGAGCGCGAATCAGCGCATTTACTTCGCCAATCACACGAGCCACATGGACACCGTGGTGCTGTGGTCGGCGCTGCCCGCCAGCCTGCGCGCGAACACGCGGCCGGTCGCGGCGAAGGACTACTGGGGCGGCGGCGGGCTGCGCACGCAGATCGCGCGCGACGAACTGAACGTCGTGATGGTCGACCGCGCGCGCGAGGATCCTGAGGCCGATCCGCTCGACCCGCTGCGCGACGCGCTCGAGCACGGCTTCTCGCTGATCATCTTTCCCGAGGGTACCCGCAGCGCGCAACCGCTGCCGGGACCGTTCAAGTCGGGGCTGTACCGGCTCGCCGTCGAATTCCCGCAGGTCGAGCTGATCCCCGTCTATATCGAAAACCTCCACCGCAGCATGCCGAAGGGCGCGTTGCTGCCGGTGCCGATCATCTGCACCGTGCGCTTCGGCGCGCCGATCGCGCTGCGCGAGGGCGAATCGAAGGAGCAGTTCCTCGAACGCGCGCGCGCCGCGGTGATCGCCCTGGCGCAGTAGGAGCATCGATGCCACTGACGCTGCACGAGACTTTCTTCGCGGTGCTGGGCGGACTGGTCGTGCTGTTCGCGACCGCCACCGTGCTCGGCGGCTGGCTGCAGGCGCGCACCGCCGAGCCGGTCAAGCTCGCGTGGATCGGCCAGCTCAACGCGCGCATCCGCGCGTCGTGGACGATCGTGCTGCTGTTCGCGATCGCTTTTGCGGCGGGCGGCGGCGCGCTCGTGCTGATCTTCGCGATCGCCTCGTTCTTCGCGTTGCGCGAGTTCATCGCGCTGACGCCGACGCGGCCATCCGACCACCGGGCGCTCGTGCTCGCCTTCTATGTCGTGATCCCGCTGCAATACACGCTCGTCTACACCGGGTGGTACGGCATGTACGCGGTGCTGATCCCGGTGTACGTCTTCCTGCTGCTGCCGGTCGTGATGGCGCTCGGGCAGGACGTCGAACGCTACCTGGAGCGCGTGGCCAAGGTGCAATGGGGACTGATGATCAGCGTGTTCTGCGTCAGTCATGCGCCGGCGATCGCCGGGCTGCAGATTCCCGGCTACGAGGACCGCAGTGCGCTACTGCTGCTGTACTTCCTGCTGGTGCTGCAGCTGTCGGAGCTGCTCGCCGTGATCGTCAGTGCGGCGATCGGCCGCACGCCGCTTCGATCCAATCCGAACAAGAGCCGCGAAGGCGTGCTCGCCGGCGGCGCCGCCGCGACGCTGCTCGGCACGTCGCTGTGGTGGATGACTCCGTTCGCCTGGTGGCAGGCGACGCTGATGTCGGCGGCGATCGTCGTGGCGGGCTTCATGGGCGGGCTCGTGCTGGCGTCGATCAAAGGCAATCTCGGCGCACGCGAGTGGTACGAGGGCGTGCAGCTTTCGCGCGGCGTGCTCGACCGCATCGACGCCCTGTCGTTCGCCGCGCCGGTGTTCTTCCATCTGACCTGGTATTTCTTCGCGTCCTGACGCTGTTGCCGCGGAGCCACACGAGGTCCGCCGTCCGTTTGACGCCGAACAACCGCTGGCGAGGGATGTCGAAGATTCATGCGTTCGTCTACTTGGCAAGTGCCGCCATTCGCGATGCAATGTCTGCGCGTGGCGGGGTCGCCGCCGACTGCGAATGGAGCAGGACTCATGCGCCGCTTTCCCGTCTCCCATCGAACGCTCCGCGCGCCCGTCGCGCTGGGCGCCTTCGCAATCGTTTTGCCCGCGATGGCCGCCGAGCCAGTGCCACCCGGCGATGAGGCCGTCGCACCGCTGTACCGGCTGGTCGATTCGGCGCCGCTGATCTACTCGCGCTGGCAGGTGCCGGCCTCCGGCCTGCGGCTGGAAGGCATCGCCTGGATCGCTCCCCGCCACGAGCTGCGGCTCACCGCCACGCCGCTCACTGGCGCCGACCGCACCGAATCACTGGACGGCGTGTCTTTCGCAACGCTGTCGAACGCGCCGACGCTGCGGCTCGACCCGTACCGCGCGACCTACCGTTACACCTTCCTCGAACAGCGCGACTGGCAGTGGAAGGTCGGCGTGACGACCAACCTGCGCACGCTGTCCGACGGACTGCGCCCGGGTCTGACGCCGGGCCAGCGCCTGCGCCTCGGCGGTCTGCCGCAGGTGCACTTCGCGGGCGAGGGCCGCCTCACCGACAAGTGGCGGCTCGCCTTCGATGCCGACAGCCCGACCACACTGCGCGGCCGCGCGCTCGATCTCGGCGTGCGCATCAGCTATTCGCTGAGCACCAACTTTTCCCTGTACGGCGGCTATCGCCTGAGCGATCCGGCCGCCGAAGGCGACGACGCTTACGCCGGCGGGTTCGCCAACAGCGCGAACTTCGGGATGCGGTTGCGCTTCTGACGGCGTCGGACTGCGGCGACCGCACGACTTGCCGCGATGCGACCGAATCGGCTACATTGCACCCCGTGCGCGAGTCCTGCCGACCGCGCCCGAGTCAAATGACCGCTGCGCGCAGCTACTATTTTTACTTTTTCGCCTTTTTCCGGCCTCCGGCGGAAAGAGTCGATCGGCGCGCGTAGACACACCGGATTCGACACCCACCGCCAGGCCCGAAACCTGGCGGTTTTTTTTTGCCGGGGCGGGCCCACCGACGACAGAGGCCACGATGGACGGAGCAGCAACGATGAAGTACATGACCGACGATCTGCGGATCCGGGAGATCAAGGAACTCGTGCCGCCGGCGCACCTGCTGCGCGAGTTTCCCTGCGGCGAGACCGCTTCGCGGACCGTCTTCGAGGCGCGGCAGGCGATCCATCGCATCCTGCACGGCATGGACGACCGGCTGATCGTCGTCATCGGACCGTGTTCGATCCACGATCCAAAGGCGGCGCTCGAGTATGCGCGCCGGCTCGTCGCCGAACGCAAGCGGCTCGCGGCCGAGCTCGAGATCGTGATGCGGGTGTATTTCGAGAAGCCGCGCACGACGATCGGCTGGAAAGGGCTGATCAACGATCCCGATCTGGACGGCAGCTTCCGCATCAACCACGGCCTGCGCGTGGCGCGCGCGCTGCTGATGGAGATCAACGAGCTCGGGCTGCCGGCAGGCTGCGAGTACCTCGACATGATCACGCCGCAGTACATCGCCGACTTCGTCAGTTGGGGCGCAATCGGAGCGCGCACGACCGAATCGCAGGTGCACCGCGAGCTGGCTTCCGGGCTGTCGTGTCCGGTCGGCTTCAAGAACGGAACCGACGGCAACATCCGCATCGCTGCCGACGCGATCAAGGCCGCGCAGCAGCCGCACCACTTCCTCTCCGTCACCAAGGGCGGCCATTCGGCGATCGTTTCCACCAAGGGCAACGAGGACTGCCACATCATCCTGCGCGGCGGCCGCGCGCCGAACTACGACGCCGCCAGCATCGAGGCCGCATGCGCCGAACTCGGCAAGGCGGGACTCGCGCAGCGGCTGATGATCGATGCGAGCCATGCCAACAGCCAGAAAAGGCACGAAAACCAGATCGCCGTCTGCGACGACATCGGCCGCCAGCTCGAAGCGGGCGAATCGCGCATCGTCGGCGTGATGATCGAAAGCCACTTGGTCGCCGGCCGGCAGGATCTCATCCCGGGCAAGCCGCTCGCCTACGGCCAGTCGATCACCGACGCGTGTCTCGGCTGGGAAGACAGCGTTAAGGTGCTCGACCGCCTCGCCACCGCCGTCCGCGCCCGCCGCATCAATGCCGCCGACTACGCGGGAAAGTGACGCATCCGTCCGCGAGCAAGAGGCGCAGCCTCGCGGCGAGCGGTCACGGATGCGTCATCCCCGCGAAAGCGGGGATCCAATTGCGCGTCAGCGCACACGTCCACGACGGCGCAGCCGCTGGGTTCGACGCATCCGTCCGCGAGCAAGAGGCGCAGCCTCGCGGCGAGCGGTCACGGATGC
>CAZIJU010000001.1:112972-145258 GCA_964539745.1 uncultured Burkholderiaceae bacterium
AAAGCGGGGATCCAATTGCGCGTCAGCGCACACGTCCACGACGGCGCAGCCGCTGAATTCGACGCATCGGCCCAAGAGCGCGCGGCGCAGCCGCGCAGCGATGTCCGGGCGCGCGCAGCGCGACCGGAAACAGCGCCCGTCGCCCCCGCGCAGGCGGGGGCCCTGCGTCTCATTGAGAGTTACGCAAGCTCGTGACACGGCGACCTCGCAAGTTCGTTCTGCCCGCGTAAGCACCGGTTCCGTCATCCCGAGCAGCGCGAGGGATCCCGGCGTTGCCGGCGGCGCAGATTCCTCGCCTGCGGCTCGGAATGACAAGGACGGGGCCGCTCCGAATGACGAGGAGCGGCGGCTCGGAATGACGAGGAACGGCGGCTCGGAATGACGAGGGGCGGCGGCTCGGTTTGACGAGAAGCGGCGGCTCGGAATGACGAGGGGCGGCGGCTCGGCTTTACGCGCCGCTGTCATCCCGACCCGGCCCCCGGGCCGGGGAAGGGATCTCGGTTTCGCGAGCGGCCGGGATTCCTCGCCTGCGGCTCGGAACGACGAAGGGCGACGAATGCGAGCGCCAGGCGGTCAGGGGTGTCGCGAAGTTTTGTAATGCTCGATCACACGGCCAGCGTAGAAGCACACGCCATCCCCGTGCCAGCGGCGATCCTGCGGTGCAGCCGCCCAGGGCGATACTGGCCGCTACCGACACGACGTACGGGTACGCGATGCAGGCACCGGCGTCGCACCGTTCGCGCCGCGTGCCCCGCGTGCGGCCTGGGGAGTCGATCACGATGAGACTCGATTCGCGCGCGTCCTACGAACATCGGCAAACGGCCGGGTTCATGCGCGGGAGCTTCGCGCTCGGCGCGGCCGTGCTGCTCGCCGTCTACGCGACGGCGCCGGACGGCGGGCGCGGCGCGCTGTTCGCATTGCCGCTGTTCGCGCTGCTGTTCATCGTGTTCGACGGCCTGACGATCCGCATCGCCGGCGGCGAACTGCGCTGGGCATTCGGGCACCTCGGCTGGCCGCGTTGGCGGCTGCACATCGCCGACATCGCCGCGGCCGAACCGACGCGGACGACGTTCTGGGAAGGCTGGGGCATCCGCTACACGCGGCGCGGATGGCTGTACAACGTCTCGGGGTTCGATGCGGTGCTGATCCGCAGGACCGACGGCAAGACCTTCATGCTCGGCACCGACGAGCCGCGCAAGCTCGTCGCTGCGATCCAAAGCGCGAAGCGGAACCCGTAGTCCCGTGGCGAGCCCGGACAAGAAAGCCTTCCTGCTGCGCATCGACCCCGACCTGTGGGCCGAGCTGGAGCGGCTCGCGGCGGCCGAGCTACGCAGCGTCAACGGCCAGATCGAATACCTGCTGCGCGAGGCGCTCGCACAACGCGGCCGGCTGCCGAAGCCGGCCAACCGCGGCAAGCCGCCGCGCCGCTGAACCCCGCGTCCCGTGCCGATGTCCGAAAACGGCGAGCACGCGCCGCCGCTTTGCTTCATATTGGCGCCATGCAGCTCGACCCCGACATCTGCTGGCGCGCGCACCGCGCGCGCGACGCGCGTTTCGACGGCCGCTTCTTCACCGCGGTCGGCTCCACGCGCATCTACTGCCGGCCGGTGTGCACCGCGCCGCTGCCGAAGCGCGAGAACTGCCGCTTCTACGCGAGCGCGGCGGCCGCCGAACAGGCGGGCTACCGCCCGTGCCTGCGCTGCCGCCCAGAGCTCGCGCCGGGGCTGGCGAGTGTGGACGCGTCGGCGCGGCTCGCGCGCGCGGCCGCGAGCCTGATCGACGACGGCGCGCTGACCGACGCGAACCTCGCGTCGCTGGCAGCGCGGCTCGGCGTCACCGACCGCCATCTGCGGCGCGTGTTCGAGGCCGAGTTCGGCGTGACGCCGATCGCCTACGCGCAGACCGCGAGGCTGCTGCTCGCCAAGCGCCTGCTGACCGACACGGCGATGCCGGTGACGGACGTGGCGATGGCGGCCGGCTTCGGCAGCCTGCGGCGGCTGAACACGCTGTTCGCGCAGCGCTACCGGATGAGCCCGTCGGCGCTGCGCAGCGAGCGCGCGCCGCGTCGGCTCGATCACCACGTCTTTCGCCTGCACACGCGGCAGCCGTTCGATTTCGCCGCGCTGCTGCGTTTCCATGGCGACCGCGCCGTCGGCGGCGTCGAAGCGGCCGACGCGAAGGGCTATCGCCGCACGCTCGCGCTGCCGGTCGCCGAGGGGCGCACGGCCGCCGGCTGGGTCGAGGTCCGCCGCGCGGCACGCGGCACGGGCATCGAGGTGCGCGTCGACGCGCGGCTGGCGACGGCGATTCCGCGCGTGCTCGCGGCGTGCAAGCACGCGTTCGACCTGAACTGCCGGCCCGACGAAGTGCTCGCAGCGCTCGGCGATCTCGCGCAAGCGCGCCCCGGCTTGCGGCTGCCCGGCGCATTCGACGCGTTCGAACTCGGCGTGCACGCGATCCTCGGCCAGCAAGTCAGCGTGCAGGCGGCGCGATCGCTCGCACACCGGCTCGTGCAGCGCTTCGGTACGCCGATCGAGACGCCCTTCCCGGAACTCGACCGCCTGTTCCCGGATGCAGCGCGGCTCGCAGCGGCCGAACCGGCGCAGATCGCCGCGCTCGGCATCGTCGCGCAGCGAGCGCGTGCGGTCGTGGCCTTCGCGCAGGCGGTGGCCGACGGGCGCGTGCGGCTCGATCCGGCGGCCGACGTGGAACGCACGCTCGCCGCGCTCGCCGCGCTGCCCGGCATCGGCGAGTGGACCGCGCACTACATTGCGATGCGTGCGCTGCACTGGCCCGACGCGTTTCCGCCGGGCGACGTCGCCGTGCTCAAAGCGCTGGGATGCAGCCGCGCGGAAGCGCTCGCGCGGGCGCAACGATGGCGCCCGTGGCGCGCCTACGCGGTGATTCACCTCTGGAAATCGCTGGAGAAACCCCGATGACGATCTACACGCTGCTCGACAGCCCGTTCGGCACGCTTGCGCTCACGTCCGACGGCAGCCACCTGACCGGTGTGCGCTTCCCGCGCCGCGACGGTCGGCCCGCCGTCGAGCGCGACTGGCAGCGCGACGACGACGCAGCGGTGCTCGTGCAGGCGCGCGCGCAGCTCGCGGCGTACTTCAGCGGCAAACGTACGCGCTTTGCGCTGCCGCTGCGGCCGCATGGCACCGCGTTCCAGCGCAGCGTCTGGCGCGCGCTCATGAAGGTGCCGTTCGGCAGGACGTCGACCTACGGCGCGCTGGCCTCGGCGATCGGCCGACCCACCGCCGCGCGCGCGGTCGGCGCCGCGGTCGGCGCGAACCCGCTCGCGGTCGTCGTGCCGTGCCATCGGATCATCGGCGCCGACGGCACCTTGACCGGCTACGCCGGCGGGCTCGCGCGCAAAAAGAAACTGCTCGCGCTCGAAGGCGTGCGCACGAATTGAGGGGACTCCAATGAGCGCCGGACTTCGCTTCATCGCCCTGCCGACCGAGATCGTCCGCGGCTACCAATCCGGTGCGCCGGATGCGAACGGTCAGAAGCCGGAACGGCGCGTCTCCGACGGCGACCACGTTCCGTGCCGCCACTGCCTGACCGAAATCGCCGCCGGCGAGCCGTATCTCGTGCTCGCGCACCGGCCGTTTCCGGCGTTGCAGCCGTATGCCGAATCCGGTCCGATCTTTCTGCACGCAGCGCCCTGCGCGCGCTACACGGACGAAAGCGCGCCGCCGCGCATGTTCCGCGACTGGCTGCACCTGCTGATCCGCGGCTACGGCGCCGACGACCGCATCGTGTACGGCACCGGCGGGCAGATCCGCGCGGACGAACTCGAAGAAGCCGCGGCCGACGTGCTCGCCGATCCGGCGGTCGCCTACGTGCACGTCCGCTCGGCGCAGTACAACTGCTACCAGTGCCGCATCGAGCGTGCCGGATGAAGCCCCACGACCTCACGGACTTTCTGCTGCTCGCCGCGTTGTGGGGCGCGAGCTTCCTGTTCATGCGCGTGGCGGCGCCCGCGTTCGGTCCGTTCGCGCTGGTCGAGGTGCGCGTGGCGATCGCGGCGGCCTTTCTGCTGCCGCTGCTCGCATGGCGCGGCGGCCTGGCCGCGCTGCGCGCACGTGCGCCGACGCTCGCCGTCGTCGGCGTGCTGAACTCGGCGGTCCCGTTCGTGCTGTTCACGTATTCGACGCTGACGATCACGGCCGGCTTCGCGTCGATCCTCAACGCCACCGTGCCGATGTGGGCCGCGCTTTTCGCGTGGCTTTGGCTGCGCGAGCGGATTCGCGCCGCGCAATGGCTGGGGCTGGCGATCGGACTGGCGGGCGTCGTGCTGCTCGTGTGGGGAAGGATCGATCTGCGGCCCGGCGGCACGCGGTGGTCGGCCACGCTGGCCATCGCCGCGGCGCTGCTCGCTTCGCTGTCATACGGCGTCGCCGCCAACTACGCGAAGCGCCGCCTCGCCGGCATCGACACGCTCGCGGTCGCCACCGGCAGCCAGATCGCCGCCACACTTGCGCTCGCGCCCTTCGCGCTGGCGACATGGCCCGCCGCGCCGATCGGCGCGAGCGACTGGGCCGCCGCGATCGCACTCGGTGTGGCATGCACCGGGCTTGCCTACATCCTGTACTTCCGGCTGATCGATCGCGTCGGCGCGATGCGCGCAGCGTCCGTCACCTTCCTGATCCCGCTGTTCGGCGTGTTGTGGGGCGCGGTGTTCCTGAGCGAAGCGATCACCGCGCAGATGGCGGCCGGCGGCGCGCTGATCCTCGCGGGCACCGCGCTCGCCCTCGGGTTCTTCGGCGCACCGCGCGCGGCCGCTACCGCCGCTGCCCGGTGATCTCCGCGTAGAACGCTTCGCTCGAAGGCGCGCGACCGAGGAACGCTTCGACCAGCGCGTGGGGCGGCTTTTCTCCGCCGGCCGCGAGGATCGTCTTGCGGTAGCGGCGCCCGGCGTCCGGGTTCAGCAGCTTGCCGCCGAAGCCCGACAGCATGTCGAGCGCGAGCACCTCGGACCACATGTAGCCGTAGTAGCCCGCCGCGTAACCGCCGACGAGGTGTCCGAAACTGGCCGGCAGCATCGTGCCTTCGACGTGGCCGAGCCTGGACGCGCGCTCGACCTCGATCCAGGTCGCGAGCGCCGGTTTGGGTGCGCCCGTGTGAAGCCGCATGTCGTACGCGGCGTACTGCCACTGCCGCGCATAGCGGATGCCGTTGCCGAAACGGCGCGCCGCGCGCAACCGCTCGACCTGCTCCTTCGACAGTCGCGGGCATTCCGGGCAGAGCTTCGCGAACAGCGCGAGCGGCTCCTCGCGGCGCGCCCACTCCTCGAACATCTGCGAAGGCCCCTCGACGAAGTCGCGCTTGACCGAGGTGCCGCCGAGGTCCGCGTAGCGCGTCTCCGACAGCACGCCGTGCAGCACGTGGCCGAACTCGTGCAGCAGCGTTTCGAGTTCGTCGTGGTTCAGGCCGCGGCGGTCGAAGTTGGTGACCAGCACCGAAATCGGCGTGCGCTGCGCGAGCGTCGAGGCCGCGCGCACCGTGAAGGCGGCCGCGTGGTTGTACTTGCCTTCGCGCGGATAGAGGTCGAGGTAGACGCCGCCGATAAACGCGCCGGGTTTGCCGTGGGCGCCGGCCTCGCGAACGTCGAAATAGCGCACGTCCGGGTGCCAGCGCGGCACCTCGCGCTCGACGAAGCGGATGCCGTACAGCGTCTCGGCGAGCGCGCGCGCATAACGGATGCTCACCTCGGTCGGGAAGTACGCGCGCAGCGCCTCCTGGTCGACGTTGAAACGGCTGCGCCGCACGCGCTCCTGATGGAACGCGACGTCCCAGCGATTGAGCTTCACCTCCGCGAGCGGCGCACCGAGCAGCGCGGCCTTGTCGGCGCGCAGCGCCTCCAGCTCGCGCGCCTCGATTTCGTCGACCGCCTTCTTCACGCTCGCGAGGAAGTCGTTCACCGCGGCCGGCGTCCGCGCCATGCGCCGGCGCAGCGCGAAAGTCGCGTAGTCCGGCAGTCCGTAGAGCTGCGCCAGTTCGTGCCGCAGCTGAAGCACGCGGTCGAGCAGCTCGAGGTTGGCCGCACCGCCTTCCTGCAGCTTGGCCGTCCAGACGCGGCGGCGCGCGTCCTCGCTGACCGCATTTTCCAGGAAGGGCAGATAGGTCGGATAGTCGAGCGTCACGATCAACCGGCCCTGCTCATCGCGCGTGCGAGCGTCGATCCACGACTGCGGCATGCCTTGCGCCTCTTCCGGCGCGATTGCGACGCTGGTCCGGCTTTCGTTGACGTTCTTCTGGTACTTCAGCGCGAGGCTTTCGATTTCGTCGCGCAGCGCCTTGGCGCGGGCGCGCAAGCCCTGCGGCAGCGCCACGCCGCTGTCCTCGAAGGCGTCGAGCAGTTCGTTGCGGTAGACCTTGTCGACCAAATCGCGCGGCGCGAGCGCCTTGACGCGTGCATGCAGCGCCTCGCTCTGGAACAGCTCCGTCTCGTACGGAATGAGCTTCTCGACGCAGCGCTGCGCCGCGTCGCGCGTGCCCCGATCCGGGTGGACGTTGGCGAGCAGGTAAACCGGATTGACGAAGTCGCCGAAGGCGATCGACAGGCGGTTCCATTCGGCGAGGATTCGACCCGCGCCGCGGGTGCGCTCCATCACCGCCTTCTGCGCGCGTAGCTTTGCGAGCTCGCCGTCGCAGCGCGCGTCGATCGTCGCGGCGTCGAGCACCGGAACGAGCGGGCGCGCCGGCTCCGCTGCCGCGTCGAGCGCGCCGGCCAGCGCCAGCGCCGCAGCCAGGCCCGTCAGCGTCTTCATTCGCAGCTCCCCGAAGTATTGAGCGTTACGAATCCTCGCGACACGGCCAAGCGTCGAGCGCGCGCAGCCCCCGTGGTCATTCCGAGCCGGAGGCGAGGAATCTCCGCCGCCCGCAACGCCGAGATCCCTCGCGCTGCTCGGGATGACGGAACCGGCGCGCGCAAGGGCAAAACGAACTCGCACAGTGACGGTGTCACGAGATTGGGAAATCCTCAACAAAACGTCGCGCAGTGTAGGCAGCTACTGGCGCGGCCTCGACCGGCGCGCGACGAAGCGGCGCCGCGGCCGACGGACCGTGCGCTGCGGCGACCGAATCGCTACTGATTCTTCCGCTGCTGCCACTGCACGTCGCTGCCGCCGGCGTGACGGTTGAGCACGCGCGCGAGCACGAACAGCAGGTCGGACAGCCGGTTGACGTACTGGCGCGGCGCTTCGTTGACGGCCTCCTGCGCCGCCAGCGCGACGATCGCGCGCTCGGCGCGGCGGCACACCGTGCGGCAGACGTGCGCGATCGCCGCGGCGCGCGAGCCGCCCGGCAGGATGAATTCCTCGAGCCGCGGAAGCGTCGCGTTGTAGTGCTCGAGCCGCTCGTCCAGCCGGGCGACCTGCACGTCCTTCAGCATCGTGTAGCCGGGGATGCACAGCTCGCCGCCGAGGTCGAAGAGGTCGTGCTGGATGTCGAGCAGATCGGCGCGCACCTCGTCGGGCAGCGCCTCGGCCGCCAGCAGGCCGATGACCGAGTTCAGCTCGGCGACCTCGCCGATCGCCTGGATGCGCAGCGCATCCTTGCGCGTGCGCGTGCCGTCGCCGAGTCCGGTGGTGCCGTCGTCGCCGGTGCGCGTGGCGATCTTCGACAGACGCTTGCCCATGGGTGCTGTCCTACAATCGTTTCGCTTCGAAGGGGGTGGATTATGAACGCACCGACCTTGACGACCGCGCTGCGCAGGCCGCTGCCGACCGCGTTCCTGACCGCCTTGCAGGCGCGCTTCGGCGAACGCTGTTCCACCGCAGCCGCAGTGCGCGAGCACCACGGCCGCGACGAGTCGCCTTTTCCGCCGGTGCCGCCCGACGTGGTCGTCTTCGCGCAGTCGACCGAGGACGTCGCCGCGCTCGTCAAACTGTGCGCGGACTGGCGCGTGCCGGTCATCGCCTTCGGCGTCGGCTCGTCGCTCGAAGGCCATCTGCTCGCCGTCGCCGGCGGCGTCTGCGTGGATCTGTCGCAGATGAACAAGGTGCTCGCGGTCAATCCGGAGGATCTGACCGTCACCGTGCAGGCGGGCGTCACGCGCAAGCAGTTGAACGACGAGATCAAGCACACCGGCTTCTTCTTTCCGATCGATCCGGGCGCGGACGCGACGATCGGCGGCATGGTCGCCACGCGCGCGTCCGGTACGAACGCGGTGCGCTACGGCACGATGCGCGAGAACGTTCTCGCGCTGACCGTCGTCACCGCCGAAGGCAAGGTGATCCACACGTCGCGCCGCGCGAAGAAGTCGAGCGCCGGCTACGACCTGACGCGGCTGTTCGTCGGCTCCGAAGGAACGCTCGGCATCGTCACCGAGATCACACTGAAGGTCTACCCGCAGCCGGAGGCGATCTCCGCGGCGACCTGCTCGTTCCCGTCGGTCGACGCCGCGGTCAGGACGACGATCGCGACGATCCAACTGGGCATTCCGATCGCGCGCTGCGAGCTGCTCGACGCGCTGACGGTGAAAGCGGTCAACGCGCACAGCAGGCTCGGCCTGCCCGAGCTGCCGCTGCTGCTGTTCGAGTTCCACGGCTCCGCGACGAGTGCGGCCGAGCAGGCCGAAGCGGTGCAGCAGATCGCGCGCGAGCACGGCGGGCAGGACTTTCAGTGGGCGACGAAGGCCGAAGACCGCACGCGGCTGTGGACCGCGCGGCACAACGCCTACTTCGCCTGCCTGCAACTGAAGCCCGGCGCACGCAGCTTCACGACCGACGTGTGCGTGCCGATCTCGCGGCTTGCGCAATGCATCGGCGAGACGGTCGACGACCTGTCTGCAAGCTTCCTGCCGGCGCCGATCCTGGGCCACGTCGGCGACGGCAACTTCCATTGCGCGATCCTCGCCAACCCCGACGATCCGCGCGAGGTCGAAGAAGCCGAGCGGCTGAACCGGCGCATCGTCGCGCGCGCGCTCGCGATGGACGGCACCTGCACCGGCGAGCACGGCGTCGGCCTGCACAAGATGGACTTTCTCGTCGACGAGCACGGCCCGGATGCGGTCGAGCTGATGGCGCGCGTCAAGCGCGCGTTCGATCCGCTGAACATTTTGAATCCGGGCAAGGTGGTGAGGCTGTCATGAAGGGCCGCTGCGCTTTCGGGTCGGCGCACCGGTTCGATTCGCGGAGCCGAACGCGTGCCCGCTGGATATACTGCCGACGATCGGGCTGGCGGACGGCTGCGACATGGGCGTGATCGAAGAACTTCCCGCCGAACTGGGCGTGCAGCGGCATCGGCTGACGGTGGAGCAATACCACCGGATGGCCGAGGCGGGCGTGCTCGCGCGCGACGCCCGCGTCGAGCTGATCGAGGGAGTGATCGTCGACATGGCACCGATCGGAAGCAAGCACGCGGCGGTGGTCAACAAGCTCAATCGTGCCCTGATCGCGGCGGTCGGCGCCCGCGCGATCGTGTCGGTCCAGAATCCGATCCGACTCGGCGATCGCTCCGAACCGCAACCGGATCTCGCGCTGCTGCGTCCCCGCGAAGACTTCTACGCCCACACTCCGCCCACTGCAGCGGACACGCTGCTGGTCATCGAAGTCTCCCAGGCGACCGCCGCCTACGACCGCCAGGTCAAGGTACCGCTGTACGCGCAACACGGCGTGCCGGAGGTCTGGATCGTCGACCTCGATTTTTCGATCGTGCGCTTCTACCGCACGCGGCAGGCGGATCGCTACGTCGACATCAGCGCGACGGAAACGCCGGGTCCGACATCGGCGGTGATGCTGCCGGGCGTGACGATCGATCTGTCCGGACTGCTGCTGTAATCCCGCGCCCTACCGTAGCGCCAACGCGCCCTCGCCGCGCAGCGCCGACAGCTTCGCCTGCGCGATGTACGCGGCGAGGTCGTCGAGATCCTTCGCCTTGAACACGCCGCGGTACTGCGCCTTGGCACCGACCGCGCCGGGCTGCGCACCGTCGATCGCCCGCTGGAGCACGCGCCGCACCGACGCCGCGTCGTCGGGCTTGCCGCCGCGGTTGCGGATCATCTCGCGCAGCGCGCCGATGTTCGCGTGACAGGCGACGCAGTTGCCGACCGGCTTGCCGGTGGCGCCGCGCGTGTTGGTGAACAGCGTCCGCCCGCGCACCGGATCCTGTGCGGCAGCCGGCACGAGCGTGAACAAGGCGCACGCCGCAAGCGCGGCAGCGGCGGTTCGCATGGCTTCCTCCGCTGAAGTTGCCGCGAATCTTACCGAGCGGAAGGAGTCCGCAACGCGCGGTCAAAGCTGCGTTGCCCGCGCGGCGCGGTCGAGCCGGAAGAGCTGTGCTAGCTTTCGTCCGCAATGAACGACCCCGCCGAAGTCAAACAGCTCGCCGAGCGCCTTCCGCTCGAAGGCACGGGGCCGATCGACCCCGAGCGGCAGCGCAAGGTCGTCGCCGCGCTGCGCATCGCGCTGCCTGAGCACTGCGTGCTGTATCGCGAGGAGGACACCGCCGCGTACGAGTGCGACGGCCTGACGCTGTACCGCCAGCTTCCGATGGTCGTCGTGCTGCCCGAGACAGAAGCGCAGGTCGTGCAGATCCTCAGAATCTGCCATTCGATGCAGGTGCCGGTCGTTCCGCGCGGCGCGGGCACGTCGCTGTCCGGCGGCGCGTTGCCGCACAACGCCGGCGTACTGATGTCGATGGCGAAGTTCAACCGCATCCTCGCGATCGATCCGCTCGCGCGCACCGCAGTCGTGCAGCCCGGCGTGCGCAATCTTGCGATCTCGGAGGCCGCCGCGCCGCACGGCCTGTACTACGCACCCGATCCGTCGAGCCAGATCGCCTGCACGATCGGCGGCAACATCGCCGAAAACGCCGGCGGCGTGCACTGCCTGAAGTACGGGCTGACGGTGCACAACGTGCTCGCGGTGCGCGGCGTGACGATCGAAGGCGAGGTCGTCGAGATCGGTTCGCGTGCGCTCGATGCGCCGGGCTTCGATCTGCTCGCGCTGGTGATCGGCTCCGAAGGCATGCTCGCGGTGGTCACCGAGGCGACGGTCAAGCTGGTGCCCAAACCGCAGTATGCGCAGGCGATCATGGCCTCGTTCGACGACATCGAGCGCGCCGGCGACGCGGTCGCTGCGGTGATCGCCGCAGGCATCATCCCGGCGGGCATGGAGATGATGGACAAACCGGCGGTCGGCGCCGTCGAACCCTTCGTACGCGCCGGCTACGACACGAGCGCCGCGGCGATCCTGCTGGTCGAATCCGACGGCACGCCCGAAGAAGTGGCCGAGGAAATCGAGCGCATGAAGGCGGTGCTTTCGAAAAGCGGCGCCACGCAGTTGAAGGTCTCCGCGAGCGAAGCCGAGCGGTTGCGCTTCTGGGCCGGCCGCAAGGCGGCGTTCCCCGCGGTCGGCCGCATCTCGCCCGACTACTACTGCATGGACGGCACGATCCCGCGCAAGCGGCTCGGCGAGGTGCTGAAGGCGATCCAGCGGATGGAGCAGACCTACGGCCTGCGCTGCGCGAACGTGTTCCACGCCGGCGACGGCAACCTGCATCCGCTGATCATGTTCGACGCGAACGACCCGGATTCGGTCGCGCGCGCCGAGGCGTTCGGCTTCGACATCCTCGAGCTGTCCGTCGCGGTCGGCGGCACGGTGACCGGCGAGCACGGCGTGGGTGTGGAAAAGATCAACCAGATGTGCAAGCAGTTCGACCGCGCCACGCTGGAAGCCTTCTTCGCGGTCAAGCGCGCATTCGATCCGCCGGGACTGCTCAACCCCGGCAAAGCGATCCCCACGCTCGCGCGCTGCGCCGAGTACAGCAAGATGCACGTGCACGGCGGGGAATTGAGGTTTCCGGAGATTCCGAGGTTCTGAGGCCGTGCGCGCGACCGCCTGGCACCGCGAGTGCAGCGTGTGCGTCGTCCCCCCTGAGGCGGGGACCCGGCGACTTCGCTTCCAAGACACCGGGTCCCCGCTGGAGCCTGCCCTCGACCGCGATCGACGGCGGCAACGACAAGTCGCGCCCCGATGAGCCCCGCTTTGGCCGAACTGATCGAGCGCATCCGCGCGGCGACAGCGTCGAAGCAGCCGCTGCAGATCCGCGCCGGCGGCACCAAGGACTTCTACGGCAACCCGTCGCGCGGCGACGTGCTCGATCCACGCGGCTACGGCGGCGCCGGCGACGGCATCGTCGCTTACGAACCGACGGAACTCGTGATCACGGTTCGCTGCGGCATGCCGCTGGCGCAGCTCGAAGCCGAACTCGACCGCAAGGGCCAGATGCTCGCGTTCGAGCCGCCGCACTTCGGCGCGGCAGCGACGGTCGGCGGCTGCGTGGCCGCGGGACTGTCGGGGCCGCGCCGCGCGACGGCCGGCGCGGTGCGCGACTTCGTCCTCGGTGCGAAGCTCGTCGACGGCCGCGGCAACCTGTTGTCCTTCGGCGGCACGGTGATGAAGAACGTCGCCGGCTACGACGTCGCGCGGGCACTCGCCGGTTCGCTCGGCACGCTCGGCTTGATCGCTGAAGTGTCGTTGAAAGTGCTGCCGAAGCCGGTGGCCGAGGACACGCTGCGTTTCGAATTCGACGAGCCGACCGCGCTGCGCAAGCTGAACGAATGGGCGGGCCAGCCGCTGCCGATCTCGGCGACTGCGTGGCACGCGGGCCGGCTGCACGTGCGGTTGTCGGGCGCGCAGGCGGCGATCCGCTCGGCGCGCGAACGCATCGGCGGCGAGCGCATCGACGAGGCGCTCGCCGCGAGCTTCTGGCGCGGCATCCGCGAGCACACCGAAGCGTTCTTCGTGTTCAACGCGCCGCTGTGGCGCCTGTCGGTGCCTTCGACCGCCGAGCCGCTTGCGCTGCCCGGCGAGCAGTTGATCGAATGGGGCGGCGCGCTGCGCTGGCTGCGATCGACCGCACCGGCCTCGACGATCCGCGCGCGCGCGGCCGCGCTCGGCGGACACGCCACGCTGTTTCGCGGCGGCGACCGGCTCGGCGGCGTGTTCCATCCGCTCGAACCGGCGATCGCGAGGATCCACCAGCGGCTGAAAGCCGAGTTCGACCCGGCCGGCATCTTCAACCCGGGGCGCATGTACGCGCACTTTTAGCCATGCAGACCGCGCTCGCCGATTGGATCCGCGACACGCCCGAGGGCCGCGAGGCCGACGCCATCCTGCGCAAGTGCGTGCACTGCGGCTTCTGCACCGCGACCTGTCCAACCTACCAGTTGCTCGGCGACGAACTCGACGGCCCGCGCGGCCGCATCTACCTGATGAAGCAGGCGCTCGAGGGGCATCCGGTCACGGCCAGGACTCAACTGCACCTCGATCGGTGCCTGACCTGCCGCAACTGCGAGACGACCTGTCCGTCCGGTGTGCAGTATGGGCGCCTGCTCGACATCGGCCGCGCGGTCGTCGACCGCCGCGTGCCGCGGCCGCTGTCGCAGCGGCTCGTGCGCACCGCGTTGAAGGAAGGATTGACGAGCCCGCTGTTCGCGCCGGCGATGAAGCTCGGCCAGGCGGTGCGCCCGCTGTTGCCGGCATCGCTCAAGCTCAAGGTGCCCGCGAAGCAGGATGCAGGCCGGTGGCCCGCGCGCTCGCACGCGCGCAGGATGCTGCTGCTCGAAGGCTGCGTTCAGCCGGCGATGCAGCCGAACATCAACACCGCGACCGCGCGCGTGTTCGACGCGCTCGGCATCGAGCTGGTGCGTCCGGCGAACGCCGGCTGTTGCGGAGCGATCCGCTACCACCTCGACGATCACGACGGCGGGCTGGCGGACGCGCGCGCGAACATCGACGCCTGGTGGCCGCACGTCGAGGCCGGCTGCGAGGCGATCGTGATGAACGCCTCCGGCTGCGGCGCGATGGTCAAGGAATACGGCGATCTGCTGCGGAACGATCCAGCGTATGCGGATAAAGCGCAGCGCATCGCAGCGCTGACGAAGGATGTCGTCGAACTGTTGTCGGCGTTGCCTGACGAACTCAAGCGCAAGCTTGGCCCTGCGCCCGCGCAGCGCGTCGTCTTCCACCCGCCCTGCACGCTGCAGCACGCGCAGAGGATCCGCGGCGCGGTCGAGGACCTGCTGCGCGCACTCGGCGCCGAGGTGCTGCCGTTCGCGGAGAGCCACTTCTGCTGCGGTTCGGCCGGCACGTATTCGGTGCTGCAGCCGGAGCTCGCATACCGGCTGCGCGACCGCAAGCTCGCCAACCTGCAGGCGCCAAAGCCCGACGTGATCCTGTCGGCGAACATCGGCTGCATCGCGCATCTGGCGAGCGGTACGGATACGCCGGTCATGCACTGGATCGAATGGGTCGACCGGCGGCTCGGGTAGCGCCCGGTTCCTCGCGCGCGTCGACGCCGTGATCGCCCCGCTCGCCACCCTGCTCGCGTTTCAGCTTGCCGGCGAGGCGCTCGCCTACGGCTTCAAGCTGCCGATCCCGGGACCCGTGATCGGCATGGCGCTGCTGCTGGCCGCGCTCGCGCTGCGCCCCGCCCTGCTCGACGCGCTGCGGCCGGCTTCGACGGCGCTGCTGCAGCACCTGTCGCTGCTGTTCGTACCCGCGGGTGTCGGCGTGATGGTGCACGGGCGCAGGCTGGCCGACGAGGGCGTGGCGATCGTCGTGGCGCTTGTGCTTTCCGCGGTGCTCGCGCTCGCGGCCACCGCGCTCACGGTGCAAGCGCTGTGGCCGCGCGACGAGGAAGACGCCGCATGACGCCGCCGTTGGCGCCGGTCAAGGACGTCTGGGTCTACCTGTCGGCCTCGCCGCTGCTGTGGCTGACGCTGACCCTGCTCGCCTACCTCTTCGCGTTCGCGCTGTACCGGCGCAGCCGCTTCAACCCGCTCGTCAATCCGGTCGCGATCAGCATCGCGCTGCTGGTCGGCGTGCTCGCGGCCACGCGCTCGGACTACGCGACCTACTTCGAGGGCGCGCAGTTCGTGCACTTCCTGCTCGGCCCGGCCACTGTCGCACTCGCGGTGCCGCTCGCCGAGCAGACCGCGAAGCTGAGGCGCGCGTGGCTGGCGCTCGCCGCCGGGCTTGCGGTCGGCGTCGTCGTCGCCCTCGTCTCGGCCGTGGTGATCGCTTGGCTGCTCGGCGCATCGACGGCCACACTCGCCTCGCTCGCGCCGAAGTCGGTGACGACACCCGTGGCGATGGGCATCAGCGAGAAAATTGGCGGGCTGCCTTCGCTGACCGCGGTATCGGTGGTGCTGACCGGCATCGTCGGCGCCGCACTCGGCCGCTTCGTCTTCGATGCGCTGCGCGTGCGCTCGTGGGCGGCGCGCGGCTTCGCCATTGGCCTGGCCGCGCACGGTCAGGGCGTGGCGCGCGCCTTCATCGTCAACCAGGAAGCCGGCGCCTTCGCCGGGCTGGCGATGGGGCTCACCGCGCTGGTCACCGCGCTGGTGGCGCCGTGGCTTGCGCCCAGGCTGATCGCGCTGCTGACGTGACGCGCGACGGCCCGCGCGTCACGCCGCGCGATTGCGCGCGCGGTCGCGCGCCAGCACGAAGTCGAACGCCAGTGCGACGGCGCGCTCGACCGCTGCCGCGTTGGCGCGCCGCTCCTCGTCGGTGAGGTAGAAAGCGAAGTCCACGTCGTGGCGGATATAGCGCGGCGGCAGCCGGTTCAGCGCGACGCAGGCGATATCGGCCAGCAGCCGCGGATCCGCCAGGCCGCGCTCGCGCGCGACGCGCACGACCTCGGCGATCACCGGGCGTTCGTGGTGGTTGTGGATCGTGTCGAATTCCATCGTCGTTCGCGCGGCGCCGAATGTGCGGTACGTTGGACCAACGCGGCCGATCGTGATACGGGCGATCGATGAGCGTTGCGACGATAAATGCGGCCAACGCCTCACATATCTCGCGGCCGCCGGCCTCCCCTACGGCTCTGGCATCCGCTGCGCCGCAGGAGTATGTTGCCGGCGGCGACCGGTTGAGGAGGTGCCATGAAAGCCGCAAAGGGGGCGCTTCGCGGACCGGCCGGCAGCGCGGCCCCGCGTCCACGCCGTCGCAGGCAGCGGCACGAAGACGCGGGCGTCGCATCGCCGGACGAGCAAGGATTCCGTAGCGCATTGCCGGAGTTCCTCGATCACGAGGCCGCCATCCGGGAGGTGCTGCGGCTGATCGTCCGCACGCAGTCCTCGGCGCAGCCGGTGTTCGATGCGATCGCGGCGGCCGCGTTGCGGCTATGCAGCGCCACCTCGGCCAGCGTCTTTACCTTCGACGGCAAGTTGCTCCATCTGGCCGCGCTCGAACGGTCGCCTGCCGACCAGAAGCACGGCATGGTGTCCCAAACCGACTTCCGCCGGTACTTTCCGCGGCCGCTCGGACGCGACCTCGCCGCGCCACGGGCCGTTCTGACCGGCAGCGTGGTGTCGATCCCCGACGTGCTCGCGGACCCCGAATACGGCGCCAGAGAGACGGCTTTGGCCGACGGCGTCCGCAGCGTGCTGGCCGTTCCGATCCTCCGCAACGGCGCGCCGATCGGCGCCATCGCGATCGGCCGCGCGATGATCGGGTCGCTTTCCGAGCGTCATGTCGCACTGTTGCAGACCTTCGCCGATCAGGCGGCGATCGCGATCGAAAACGTGCGGCTTTTCCGCGAACTGCAGGCGCGCAATGACGAGTTGAGCCAGACGCTCGAGCAGCAGACGGCGACCAGCGAGATCCTGCGCGTGATCTCGCGGTCGCCCGGGGACACGCAGCCGGTGTTCGAGACGATCGCCGCCGCGGCGATGCGGCTATGCGATGCGCGCTCCGCCAACGTTTTCACGTTCGACGGGGAGCTGTTGCACATCGGCGCGTTGGCGGTGGCGATGCCGGAAGCCGCAGACGCGGTGCGCGGGCTCTTTCCCCGCCCGCCGGATCGCGGCACCGCAGCGAGCCGGGCGGTTCTGACGCGCAGAGTAGTCGCTGTCTCCGACGTACTGCAGGATCCCGACTACATGTTTCAGGGCGGCGCACAACTGGGCTTTCGCAGCGTGCTGGGAATCCCGCTGCTGCGCGATGGCGAACCGATCGGCGCGATCGCCATCGGACGGCCAGCGTCGGGGCCGTTCCCGGATTCGCAGATCGCACTGCTGCAGACCTTCGCCGATCAGGCGGTGATCGCGATCGAGAACGTGCGGCTGTTCAAGGAACTGCAGGCGCGTACGCGCGAACTGGCGCAGTCGGTCGAACAGCTTCAGGCGCTCGCCGAAGTGGGCCAGGCGGTCAGCTCGACGCTCGAACTGGAAACCGTGCAAAGCACGATCGTCGCGCGCGCGATCCAGCTCGTCGGCGTCGACGGCGGTGCCGTGTTCGAGTACGACGAGGCGGAGCAGGCGTTCCGGCTGCACGCGGCCGACGGCCTGCCCGACGAGTTGGTCGACGCGCTGCGCGCAACGCGCTTCCCGCGCGGCGAAGGCGCGATCGGGAAGATGGCGCTCACCGGCGCGCCTGTCGCGATCAGCGACACGCTGGACGAGGGCATGTACCAGAGCCGCGTGCGCGAGATCCTGATTCGCCACGGCTACCGCTCGCTGCTCGCAGTGCCACTGCTGCGCGAGAGCCGCCTGCTCGGCGGGCTCGTCGTCAACCGCAAGCGCGCCGGCGGGTTCGACGCGCGTACGGTCGGGCTGCTGCGCACGTTCGCGACGCAGTCGGCGCTGGCGATCCACAACGCGCGGCTGTACCGCGAGATCGAGGACAAGCGCCGGCAGCTCGAAATCGCCAGTCGGCACAAGAGCGCGTTCCTCGCCAACATGTCGCACGAGCTGCGCACGCCGCTGAACGCGATCATCGGCTTCACGCGCATCGTGCTGCGCCAGGCGCGGGACCAGATCGAAACGAAGCAGTACGAGAACCTGGAGAAGATCCTCGCCAGCGCGCAGCATCTGCTGTCGCTGATCAACGCGGTTCTGGACATCGCCAAGGTCGAGGCCGGTCGCGTCGAGGTGCACGCCGTCGAGGTGCTGCTTCCCGCCGTGCTGGAGCGGTGCACGCGCACGGTCGAGCCGCTGCTGCGCGACGGCGTGACGCTGGAGAAGCACTTCGGTGCGAGTCTGCCGCCGATCGTGGCCGACGAGGAGAAGCTGCGGCAGATCGTGATCAACCTGCTGTCCAACGCCGCCAAGTTCACCGCGCGCGGCACGATCCGCCTCAGCGCGAAGGCGGCGGACGGGGAGGTCGCGGTCGCGGTGGCCGACACCGGCATCGGCATCCCGGCCGACAAGCTGGAGTCGATCTTCGAGGAGTTCGAGCAGGTCGACGCCAGCAGCACGCGCGAGCACGGCGGCACGGGCCTGGGACTCGCGATCGCGCGCCAGCTGGCGCGGCTGCTCGGCGGCGACATCCGCGTCGACAGCACGCTCGGCGCCGGTTCGACGTTCACGTTGACGCTGCCGCTGCGCGATCGGGCCGGTGCGCCATGAAGACGATCCTGATCGTCGAGGACATCGAGATGAATCGCGACCTGCTCGCGCAGTTGCTCGAGCACCGCTACCGGCTCGTGTTCGCCGGCGACGGCATCGGTGCGCTCGAACGCGCTGCCACCGAGAAGCCGGATCTCGTGCTGATGGACCTGTCGCTGCCGCGCATGGACGGCTGGGAGGCGACGCGCCGGCTGAAGACCGACCCGGCGCTCGCGCACATCCCCGTCATCGCGCTGACCGCGCACGCGATGGCCGATGACGAGGCGCGCGCCCGCGCCGCGGGCTGCGACGATTTCCTGACCAAGCCCGTCGAAGAAGACGCGCTGTTCGGCAAGCTCGCGACCTACCTTGGCCACTGAACCCGCGACCATCCTGATCGTCGACGACGAGCCGCTGAACGTCGACCTGCTGGCGCAGGAACTCGAAGCCGCCGGCTATCGCACGCTCGCCGCCGCGAGCGGAGAACAGGCGCTTGCGCTGGCGACGAGCCGTGCGCCGGACCTGATCCTGCTCGACGTGAGGATGGGCGGCATCGACGGCTTCGAAACCTGCCGCCGGCTGAAGGCGGACGAGGCCACGCGCGGGATTCCAGTGATCTTTCTTACCGCGCTGGCGGAGACTTTCGAGAAGGTGCGCGCGTTCAAGCTTGGCGCGGCCGACTATGTGACCAAACCGTTCGAGCCGGAGGAACTGCTGGCGCGCGTCGGCACGCACATCGCGCTGCGGCGGGAGATCGCGGCGCATCGCAAGTCGAAGGCCGTGCTGCGCGCGCTGGTCGAGGGCGAGCGCGGCGATGGCATGATCGGCGATTCGCCGGCGCTCGCTCGCGTGCGCGAGGCCATCGCGCGAGTCGCGCCGACCGACAGCACCGTGCTGATCCAGGGCGAGACCGGCACCGGCAAGGAACTCGCCGCGCGCGCGATCCACGACGCAAGCGCGCGGCGCGAGCGCCCGCTGATCAAGCTGAACTGCGCGGCGCTGCCGCGCGAACTCGTGGAGAGCGAGCTGTTCGGTCACGAGAAGGGCGCGTTCACGGGTGCAATCCAGCAGCGGCGCGGGCGCTTCGAACTCGCGGACGGCGGCACGCTATTCCTCGACGAAGTGGGCGAGCTGCCGCTCGAAGCGCAGGCCAAGCTGTTGCGCGTGCTGCAGGACGGCGAGTTCGAGCGGGTCGGCGGCACACGCAGTCTGCGCGCCGACGTGCGCGTGATCGCGGCGACCAACCGCGACCTGCACGCAGAAGTCGGCGCCGGGCGCTTTCGCGCCGACCTGTTCTACCGCCTGAACGTCTTCCCGATCGTGTTACCGCCGCTGCGCGAGCGCCGCGAAGACATCGCACCGCTGCTTGCGCACTTTGCCGCCCGCACAGCGCGCCGGCTCGGTTGCGCGATCAGCGGCGTCGCACCGGCCTTCGTCGAGCGGGCGGCTGCCTACGCTTGGCCTGGAAACGTCCGCGAGCTGCAGAACATCGTCGAGCGCGCGCTCATCCTGTGGCGCGGCGGACCGCTGGACGGCAGCGCTTTGCTCGGTGAACCGCCGGGAGCGACACGCGTTGCGCCGGCGCCTGCCGTCACGCTCGAGGACGTCGAACGCCGCCACATTCACGACGTGTTGCGCGCGACGGACTGGCGCATCGAGGGCGAGCGCGGCGCAGCACGGATTCTGGGGCTGAACCCGAGCACGTTGCGCGGACGTATGCGCAAGCTCGGAATCCGCAAGGATGCCTGACCGCCATATTCGACGGCCGTGCCTTCATCGGCGACGGCCGTCGCCGCATCAGCTCGTTCGTCGATTTGCACGCCTGCGCCCAGGTCCTTGATCTAACGGGCTTTCCGACATGGGCCTGCGCTGGCACGCCGGATGCGATGCATGGATCGCCGGGCGGGAGCCTTCGCTCCCCGGGTCCAACGCAAGGAGCACGTCACATGAAACTGCATCTGTCTGGCATCGATCACATCCGCCGCATCGCCACGCAGAGCGCGCTTGCGGCCGCCGCCGTCCTCGCAGCAGCCGGCACGGCGGTGTCGGCTCAGCAGCGTCAGACCGCGCACGTCGCATCGGACATCGCTGTCGCATTCGATTCGCCGGCCGGCCTCGAGCGCGCGTTCTGGGTCTGCGACTACGCCGGCACGCACCTGGGCGTCGATCCGGCCACCGGGGCCGCGTGCGTCGCCATCACCGAGGCGTTGAAGCAGTCGAAGTTCAACGGCGACTTCGACGCGCTGCTGGCGTGGTGGCGCACGCACAAGCCCGCCGAGCATCGCGCGATCGCCGAAACGATGAGCGACGGCACGGCGCGCTGAGCGGCGCCGACGGCAGACCGCGGTCAGATCGCCTCCAGCTCCCTGCGGATCCCGCGCACGCCGCGCCAGACGAGCCAGGCGAGCACCGGGATGGCGGCGGCGGTCACCCAGTCGGGATTTAGCGCGGGCCACACGGACTTGATCGGCTTGACCGCGTAGCTCACGAGACCGACCGCGTAGTAGGTGATCGCCGCGACCGACAGGCCCTCGACGGTCTGCTGCAGCCGCAGCGACAGCTTGCCGCGGCGTTCCATCGCGGCGAGCAGCTTCGAGTTCTGCTCCTCGCGCGCGATGTCCACGCGCGTGCGCAGCAGTTCGCTGGCGCGCGCGATGCGCGCCGACAGTTCCTGCTGCCGGCGCGCGGCGGCCAGCACGGTGTTGATCGCCGGCTCGAGCCGGCGCGACAAAAACTCGCCGATCGTCGGGATGCCGCCGATGCGCTCCTCGCGCAGCTCGGCGACGCGCTTGGTGACGATGTCCCAGTACGCCTTCGACGCGGAAAAGCGAAACGCGGTCGTGGCGACCGCCCGCTCCATCTCGGCGGCCAGTTGCGTCAGGTCGTCGAGCAGCATGCGCTCCTCGCGTTCGACCTCGGCGGTCGCGTGCGCGCCGAGTTCGGCGATGCGCGCGGTGATCGTCGACAGCCGCTGCTCGGCGACGGTCAGCGTCGCCGACATCTCGCGCGCGAGCGGAAACGCGAGCATCGCCATCACGCGGTAGATGCCGATGTCGATGAGCCGCTGCACGACGCGCGCGCGCTGGCCGCGCGTGAGCCTGCGGTCGAGCACGAGCCAGCGGCTGCGCCCGTCGGCGGTCAACTGGAAGTCGGTGAAGACGCAGGCGCCGGCGTCGGACACCTGGCTGCCGACCAACGTCGGCCCGGAAAAAACCCGCGCGAGCGCCTCGGTCGACGGCTCGCGTTCGCCCGCGGGCAGGAAGGTCACGTCGATCGCCTTGATGGTCTGGCCGGGCAGCGCCGAGAGCCAGTCCGCCGGCACCGCGTCGAACGCCGTCGCAAGCGCCGGCGGCGCCGCGGCGTCCTCGATTGCCAGTGGCCGGATCAGCGTGTAGCTCGTGAACTCGCTGTGGCGCTCCCACTTCACGCGCAGCGCGTCGAGTTCGACGACGACGTGCGGGTTCTGCGGCGTTTCGAGCGTGCGCCCGTGCCGCTCGAGCAGCGCGCGCAGCGGCGCGAGTTCGTCGCGCTCGTCCGCGCCGCGCAGCAGCGCCACGCACGAGATCGCCGCCGGCGGCTCGACGGCCACCGGCGGGCGCGCGTGGACCTCGTCGGCGAGCCGGCGCCGCAGCGGGTGTTCGGCAGGAAGCTGGATCGTCGCGCTCATCGCACGACCCCGGGCGGCCCGGGCGACCGGCGCGCCTTCAACCGACTGGGCATTACCCAATCTCCTGACGCCGCCACCTCACACGTCGATTTCGCCGGTACGAGCGCCGGTTCCGTCATCGCGACCCCGGCCTTGGGGCCGGGGGGGATCTCGGCTTTGCGAGTGGCCGGGATTCCTCGCCTTCGGCTCGGAATGACAAGGAGGGGCGGCTCTGAATGACGCGCCGCTGTCATCCCGACCCCGGCGCCGCGCCGGGGGAGGGATCTCGGCTTTGCAAAGGGCTGGGATTCCTCGCCTTGGGCTGGGAATGACAAGAAGGGGTCGGCTCGGAATGACGAGGAGGAGGCGGCTCCGAATGACAAGGAGGGGGCGGCGCGGAATGACAGCCAGCAGGGAGTCGGAATGACGGGCGGTGCGGATTCGAAATGACGAGGACGGGGCGGCTCGGATTGACTCGCCGCCGTCATCCCGACCCCGGCCCCGGGCCGGGGGAGGGATCTCGGTTCTGCAAAGGCTGAGATTCCTCGCCTTCGGCTCGGAATGACAAGGAGTCGGCGGCTCGGAATGACGAGGAGAGGGCGGCTCTGAATGATGACGAGGCGTGTGGGCTCGGGATGCCGAGGAGTGCGGGTGACGAATGGCGGCCGGCCGGAAGCTGTCACGACGAGTCGCAACGCTCGATCGCTTCAAAGCGCCGACGTATCCACGAGCGCAATGCCCGCCTGCGCGAGTGCGGCGCGCGCGGCGGCGAGCGAGCCCGCGGTGTCGATCGCGCGGCACGCGTCTTCGATCACGTAGGTTTCGAAGCCCGCGGCCTTCGCGTCGAGCGCGCTCCACGCGACGCAGAAGTCGGTCGCGAGCCCGCAGCAGTAGACCGTCGCGATGCCGCGCTCGCGCAGCAGCCCGGCCAGGCCGGTCGGGGTCTTGCGGTCGGCCTCGATGAAGGCCGAGTAGCTGTCGGTGTGCGCGTGATAGCCCTTGCGGATGATCGCCTGCGCGTGCGGCACGTCGAGCGCGGCGGCGAAGTCCGCGCCGCGCGTGCCCTGCACGCAGTGATCGGGCCACAACACCTGCTCGCCGTATGCGAGGCGGGTCGTCTCGAAGGGGTTCTTGCCCGGATGGGCGGAAGCGAACGAGATGTGCCGGGGCGTATGCCAGTCCTGCGTCAGGATCACGTTGGCGAAGCCGCGCGCGATCCGGTTGATCACGGCAACGACTTCGTCGCCGCGCGGCACCGCGAGCGCACCGCCCGGCAGGAAGTCGTTCTGCACGTCGATGACGAGCAACACCGCGTCCGAGCGCATGATGACGCCTCCGTTTCAGTCGAGCGCCTTGACCATCTCCTCGACGACCTTCTTGGCGTCGCCGAAAACCATCATCGTCTTGTCCATGTAGAACAGCTCGTTGTCCAGCCCCGCATAGCCCGCCGCCATCGAGCGCTTGTTGACGATGATCTGGCGCGCCTTGTACGCCTCCAGGATCGGCATGCCGGCGATCGGCGACTTCGGATCCTTGGCGGCGGGATTGACCACGTCGTTGGCGCCGAGCACGAGCACCACGTCGGTGTCGGCAAAGTCCGGGTTGATGTCCTCCATCTCGAAGACCTGGTCGTACGGCACCTCGGCCTCGGCGAGCAGCACGTTCATGTGTCCCGGCATCCGGCCGGCGACCGGATGGATCGCATAGCGCACGCGAACGCCCTTTTCGATCAGCTTGTCGGCGAGTTCCTTCAGCGGATGCTGCGCGCGCGCCACCGCCAGACCGTAGCCCGGCACGATGATGACGCTTTCGGCGTTGGCGAGCAAAAACGCGGCATCGTCGGGCGATCCGGTCTTGACCGGCCGCTGCTCGCCTGCGGCGGCCGCCGTTGCGCCTTCCTGGCCGAAGCCGCCCAGGATCACGTTGAAGAACGAGCGGTTCATCGCGCGGCACATGATGTACGAGAGGATCGCGCCGGAGGAGCCGACCAGGCTGCCCGCGATGATCAGCATCGAGTTGTTCAGCGAAAAGCCGATGCCTGCCGCAGCCCAACCCGAATAGCTGTTCAGCATCGACACCACGACCGGCATGTCGGCGCCGCCGATCGGGATGATGATCAGCACGCCCAGCACGAAGGCGATCGCCAGCATCACCCAGAACGGCAGCCAGTCCTGCGTGACGACGAACCACAGCCCGAACGCGAGCATCGCCAGCGCCAGCGCCAGGTTCAGCATGTGCTGCCCCGGGAAGACCACCGGCGCGCTGCGGAACACGCGCAGCTTGTACTTGCCCGCCAGCTTGCCGAACGCGATCACCGAACCGGAGAACGTGATCGCGCCGACGAAGGCGCCGATGAACAGCTCCACGCGGTTACCGGTCGGGATCGCGCCGCCGCGCTCGACGATGCCGAAGGCCCACGGTTCGGCGACGGTGGCGATCGCGATGAACACCGCGGCAAGACCGACCATCGAGTGCATGAAGGCGACCATCTCGGGCATCTTGGTCATCTCGACGCGAAAAGCGATCGTCGTGCCGACCGCGCCGCCGACGACCAGGCCGAGCAGAATCCAGCCCATGCCGGCGGTCGCGATGTCGGGGCGCAGCTTGTAGACCAGCGCGACGGTGGTCGCGATCGCGATCGCCATGCCGACCATGCCGAAGACGTTGCCGGCGCGCGAGGTCGTCGGATGCGACAGGCCTTTCAGCGCCTGGATGAAGCACACCGACGCGACCAGATACAGCAGGATGACGACGTTGAGGCTGAGGGTCATGCCTTAGCCTCCGTGGGCGATGCCTGCGTTGGCCGTTGCCGCCGCCGATGGCGACCGGCGGCAGGCTTCGGCGAAAACCCGGCGTCGTTGCAGCGAACGACACCGCCTCGCCGCTTCCGCGGCAAAGACCCCGGTCCGGTTGGCGAACGTCATTTCTTCTCCCCCTTCGGCTCTTTCTTCTTGAACATCTCGAGCATCCGGCGCGTCACGAGGAATCCGCCGAACACGTTGACCGCGGCCAGCGCCACCGCGAGCACGCCCATCGCCTTGCCGAGCCCGGTTTCGGTCATCGCGGCGGCGAGCATGCCGCCGACGATGATGATCGCCGAGATCGCGTTCGTGACGCTCATCAGCGGCGTATGCAGCGCCGGCGTGACGTTCCACACGACGTGGTAGCCGACGTAGATCGCCAGCACGAAGATGATCAGGTTGATGACGGTGGGACTGACCGCTTCCACTCGATGCCTCCCTTGAAGCTTGTCCGTGTTTGAGCATTACCGATTCAGCGTTACCCAACCTCGTGACGCCGCGGCTGAGCATGCCCATCTCGCCTTTGCGACTGCCGGTTTCGTGTCCCGACCACGGCCCTGCGCCGGGGCAGCGATTTCGGCCTCCGCAGCGGCTGAGATTCCTCGCCTGCGGCTCGGAATGACAACGAGTGGGCGGATCGCCATCGCACAGCCCTGTCATCCCGACCCCGGCCTTGAGCCGGGGGAGCCCTGTCATCCCGACCCCGGCCTTGAGCCGGGGGAGGGATCTCGCCTTTGCTAAAGCGCGGGATTCCTCGCCTGCGGTTCGGAATGACAACGAGTGGGCGGATCGCCATCGCACAGCCCTGTCATCCCGGGCGAATGCGAGGGATCTCGGCTTTGCCAACGCGCGGGATTCCTCGCCTGCGGTTCGGAATGACAACGAGTGGGCGGGTCGCCATCGCACAGCCCTGTCATCCCGAGCGAATGCGAGGGATCTCGGCTTTGCTAACGCGCGGGATTCCTCGCCTGCGGCTCGGAATGACGAGGGACGTGAATTTGCAACGACGAGCCGTTCGGGCCAGGAATGATCGGGAGGAGCGGCTCGGATTGACGCGCCGGCGTCATTCCGACCCTTGCGCCAAGCGGGCGGAAAAATCTCGGCGTCGCACGCGGACGAGATTCCTCGCCCTTGGCTCGGAACGACGCGCCGGTGTCGATTCGGACCGACGAGGCGTACAGGGCTGGAATGACGCGGCGGGCGCGCCGGGCGTGAGGCGTGCGGGCGGCGAACGTCCGCGGGTCGGCGGGTTGTCATCGGGACTGGTAACGCGAACCGCGCCGCACGCGTACGAACCCCGCCGGCGCGGCGCGCCGCACCGGCGGCAATCACGCTTTCCTCCGGATCTCGCCCGCCATGCACAGCAGGCACGCAGCGACGATGTCGTCTTCAAGGTTGACGGTGAATTTGCCGTCCTTGTCGAAGACGAGCTTCAGAAAGTCGGCGACGTTGCGCGCATACAGCGCGGAGGCGTCCGCCGGCACCAGCGCGGGCAGGTTCGGCAGCCCGATGATCTGTACGTCGTACTTCGTCACCGTCTTGCCCAGCTCGGACAGCGCGCAGTTGCCGCCTTGCTCGACCGCCATGTCCAGGATCACCGAACCGGGCTTCATGCTCTTGACCATCTCCTCGGTCACGAGCACCGGCGCCTTGCGGCCTGGGATCAGCGCGGTCGTGATCACGATGTCCGCCAGCGCAACGCGTTTGGCGACCTCGGCGGCCTGCCGCTTCATCCAGGCCTCGGGCATCGGCCGCGCGTACCCGCCCACACCTTCGGCGATCTGCCGCTCCTCCTCGGTCTCGTACGGAACGTCGATGAACTTGGCGCCGAGCGACTCGACCTGCTCCTTGACCGCCGGGCGAACGTCGCTCGCCTCGATCACCGCGCCGAGCCGCTTGGCAGTGGCGATCGCCTGCAGCCCTGCCACCCCCGCACCCAGCACGACCACGCGCGCCGCCTTGATCGTGCCGGCCGCCGTCATCAGCATCGGCATCAGCCGGCCATACGTGTTCGCCGCGAGCAGCACCGCCTTGTACCCGGCGATGTTGGCCTGTGACGACAGCACGTCCATGCTCTGCGCGCGCGTGGTGCGAGGCGCGGCCTCCAGCGCGAAGGCGGTGAGCCCCGCGGCGTTCATCGCGGCGATTCCCGCCGCGTCGAACGGCTCGAGCATGCCGACGAGCACCGCGCCCTTCTTCATCATCGCAAGTTGCGCCGCCTCGGGGCGCCGCACGGTGAGCACGAGGTCGGCGCCGAACGCGTCGGCCGCAGTGCCGATCGTCGCGCCCGCGGCCGTGTACATCGCATCGGTCTGCGCGGCGCGCAGGCCGGCGCCTGCCTGGACGACGACGTCGTGTTTGCCGGCGACGAGCTTCTTGACCGTCTCCGCGGTGGCGGCCACGCGCGTCTCTCCCGGGCGCGTCTCGGCCGGAACTCCGATTCTCATCTGGGATGCTCCCCCTGCGTGTTGTTGCCGCGTCCGGGCCGCATCACCCGGGTCCGCGAATTCTTGCGGCTAAACTTTACGCGAATCGCCGCATCGTCTCTAGCGCGAAGGCCGCCTCGCCGCCCGCGCCTTGATCCATGTCGAATGTCTGGAAGCCGTCGGTCACCGTCGCCGCAATCGTCGAACGCGAGCAACGCTTCTTGCTCGTCGAAGAGCGCACGCGCGACGGCATCCGCATCAATCAGCCCGCCGGACACCTCGACCCGGGCGAGTCGCTCGCCGCCGGCTGCGCGCGCGAGGCGCTGGAGGAAACCGCGCACCCGTTCGTGCCGAAAGCGTTGCTCGGCGTCTACATGTTCCGCCACGCGCGCAACGCCGGCGCGCGCGACGATGTGACGTACGTTCGCTTTGCCTTCGTCGGCGAGCTGGGCGAGCGCATCGCCGGCCGCGCGCTCGATGACGGCATCCTGCGCGTGCTGTGGCTGACGGCCGACGAGCTGCGCGCCCGCGCGCACGAGCATCGCAGCCCGCTCGTGATGAGGTGCGTCGAGGACTACCTGCGCGGACAGCGCTATCCGCTCGAGCTGCTGTACACGCACCCGACCGTGATGGACGATCGATGACGCATTCGCGCGCACGCGAGGCATCTCCGCCATTAAAAAAAGGGGGGGCGGGGAGGAGTTCGTCTTTCGCGCACACACCCAAAAATCCCCCCTGCCCCCCTTTGCGTAAGGGGGGTGAAGGCGCGTCAGAGCGCACCCCGTCGCCTGGTTGCGTGCGCTTTTCCTCCCCCCTTTGGAAAAGGGGGGCCGTGGGGATTTCGTCTGTCGCGCACACAACGAAAATCCCCCCTACCCCCCTTTGCGAATGGGGGGTGAAGGCGCGTCGGAGCGCACCCCATCGCCTGGTTGCGTGCGCTTTTCCTCCCCCCTTTGGAAAAGGGGGGCTTGGGGGGATTTCGTCTTTCGCGTGCACACCGAAGATCTCCCCTGCTCCCCTTTATGAAAGGGGGGTGTGGCGATGAAGCCGCGCGTCGTCGTTGGCCTCTCGGGCGGCGTGGACTCGTCGGTCGCCGCGTATCTGCTGAAGCAGCAGGGCTACGAAGTCGTCGGCCTGTTCATGAAGAACTGGGAGGACGATGACGACGACGAATACTGCTCGACGCGGCAGGACTGGATCGACGCGGCCTCCGCCGCCGACGTGCTCGGCATCGACCTCGAAGCGGTGAACTTCGCGGCCGAATACAAGGACCGCGTCTTCGCCGAGTTCCTGCGCGAGTACTCGGCCGGCCGCACGCCGAACCCCGACGTGCTGTGCAATGCCGAGATCAAGTTCAAGGCGTTTCTCGATCACGCGCTGCGGCTCGGCGCCGAACGCATCGCCACCGGCCACTACGCGCGCGTGCGCAGGATCGACGGCCGTTTCGAACTGCTGCGCGGCGTCGATCCGAACAAGGACCAAAGCTACTTCCTGCACCGGCTGAACCAGTCGCAGCTCGCGAAGACGCTTTTTCCGGTGGGGCACCTGCGCAAAAGCGAGGTGCGCGCGATCGCGCGCTCGATCGGATTGCCGAACGCCGCCAAGCGCGACTCGACCGGCATCTGCTTCATCGGCGAGCGGCCGTTTCGCGCGTTCCTCAACCGCTATCTGCCGATGCGGCCGGGCCCGATCAAAACACCCGACGGCCGCGTGATCGGCGAACACGTGGGGCTCGCCTTCTACACGATCGGCCAACGCAAGGGCATCGGCATCGGCGGAATGAAGGGCGGCTCGGGCGAGCCGTGGTTCGTCGCGCGCAAGGACATGGCGACGAACACCCTGTGGGTCGTACCGGGGCACGATCATCCGTGGCTGATGAGCGATGCGCTGCACGCGACCGATGCGTCGTGGATCGTGGGTGCGCCGCCCGCGGTTGGTGCGCGTCTGACCGCAAAGACGCGTTACCGGCAGACCGATGCCGCATGCACCGTCACGCGCGTCGAAGGCGACGCGTTCGAGCTCGTCTTCGACCAGCCGCAGTGGGCGGTGACGCCGGGACAATCGGCCGTGCTCTACCAAGGCGAAGTTAGTCTCGGTGGCGGAGTGATCGAGCGCGCCGCGCTGCCTACACTGGCCGTTCGCGCAACCGCTGCGGAGGTACCCTGATGAACCGTCTCGCGTTGCTGTTCACATGCACTTTGAGCGCGGCCGCTGCGGTCACGGCCGCGGGCTGCTCCGGTGGCAGCGGCTCGACGGGTTCGGCACCGGCACCTGCACCTGCGCCGGCACCTGCACCGTCCGGTCCGCCGACGCTCAGCGCGGATACCCGATTCATGACGGGCCTGAGCAGTCCGTGGGACATGGCGTTCCTGCCCGACGGCACGATGTTCTTCACCGAGAAGTGCCGCGGTCTGTCGGTGCGGCTGCCGAACGGAACGGTCAATCGCCTGCTCGGCATGAGCGGATCGACCGGTTACGCGAGCACCGCGAGCGATCTGTTCTGCCTCGGCCAGAGCGGCATGCACGGTGTGGCCGTCGACCCCGATTTCTCGACGAACCGCTACGTGTACGTCTACTCGCCGTCGAACCTCAGCACGGCTCCGCGCACGAACCGCGTGCTGCGCCTGACGGTGGCGCAGAACCTTGCGTCGGTGAGCGGGCGCACCGACATCGTCACTGACATCGCGTTCAAGGACCAGGCCAACGCCGTCGGCGGCGCCGGCGCGCACAGCGGCGGCCGCATTCGCTTCGGCCCCGATGGCTACCTGTACGTCACGACGGGCGACAACCACAACGCCACGCTGCCGCAGGACCCGCAACGGCTCGGCGGAAAGGTGCTGCGCGTCGATCGCAACGGCGCGCCGGCCCCGGGCAACGCCGCGCCCGCAGGGTTCGACCCTCGCATCTACACCTACGGGCACCGCAACGTGCAGGGCATCGCGTTTCGACCCGGCAACGGACAACCTTTCACCGCGGAGCACGGCCCGAATCACAGCGACGAGGTGACGCCGCTCGTACCGGGCGGAAACGGCGGCTGGGATCCGCAGAACCGGCCGAGCCTGAACTGCCGAGACAACTACTGCGGCTACGCCGGCAACGCCAGCACCATGCCGATGACGGATACGGCGCGCTTTCCGAGCGCGATGCGACCGAGCTGGAACAACAACGGCGCCTCGCAGGGCATGGGCCCCGCCACGTTCCTCACGGGCGCGCAGTGGAAGGACTGGGACGGCCGCCTCGCGGTCGGCATCATGGGTGCCAACCGGCTCGTGATCCTGCAGCTCGACGCCGCCGGCATAGCCACCGGCACAATTGACGCATCGCTGCCCGCCGCGCGCTACCGCTCGCTCGTGCAGGGCCCGGACGGCAACCTCTACGTCGCCACCGACGCTGGCGAGATCTGGCGGGTCGTGCCGAACTGACCCGCACTCGCGCACCGCATCCGGCCGGGATACGATGCGGACTGCAACGCATTCGGCCATGCCCTCCACGCTCGACACGAAACCGCTGACGCCGCAGGAGCGTGCGCTCGTCAATCCGCGCATCCGTCTGACGCCGCGCGAGCAGCTCGCGTTGCGCGCCGCCTTCGCCGAGACCCTGCCCGCCGGCGCCGAGGTGTTCCTGTACGGATCTCGGACCGACCGCAACGCCGCCGGCGGCGACATCGACCTGCTGGTGCATGTCCCGGGCATCGACTTTGACGCCGAACTGCGGCTCGAAGGCCGGCTGCGCGCCGCCCTCGAAGCGCATCTGGGCGAGCGCAAAATCGATCTGCTGTTCACTCCGACACTGGACGAGTCGGCCAAGCCGTTCGTCCGGCTCGCCGCGCACGGCGCGGTCAGGCTCTATCCATGACTGCGCCCCGGCGCGAACTGCTGCAGGGGCTGCTGCGCGACCGCCTGCGGGAACTTCAGCGCACGCGCGACGCGCTGCAACTAAGTTATCGACGCGTCGGCGGCCCCGACATGATCGACGTGCTCAGCGGCAGCGACGACGGACGGATCGAACTGGAGGCATTTACCGCGCGCTTCGCGCGGCTGGTCGACCTGTACGTGCAACAGGTGTTGCGCGCGATCGACGAGCTCGAAGGCCAGGACCCCGTACCGCCGATCGACCGCATCCTGCGCGCCGAGAAGCGCGGCTGGGTCGCCTCCGCATCCGAACTCATTGCCGCCCGCGACCTGCGCAACCGCATCGCCCACGAATACGACGCCGAAGGCTGGCGGCTGATCGCGCGCGCCGCCTACGCGCTCGTGCCGCAGTTGCTGCTGTCGGTCGAGCGCACGATCGCCGCTTCCGGCCGCCTGCTTGCGCCGGGCTGACAAGCGACGCCACCATCGTCGATCGATACACCGGCTGCGCACCGCATTGCGAAAGCACCGCCATGTGCACCGGCATCGCGCGCGAGGTGCTGTCCCCGGCCGAACTCGCGCGCCGCTGCAACGCGCTTCAGCGCGACCGGTCTACGCCCGACTTCTGCGAGTGCGCCGCGAGCAGCCCGGCTCTTTCGCTCGCCCTGCCCGCAGGCACCTGATCGGCTGACCGACGCTCGCGGCTCTCGCGCGCTGGCGCAAACGGTGCGCGTACATCCGGGCCGGGTCAATCCGGTCACGGCGAAAGGCGGGGTGCCGCTGCCGCGCATCGAGTGCCGCAGCGCCGTTGCAGCGACGCACTCGGGCCGATACCATGCATGCATGATCCGAACACCCGCCAACCTCGACCGGCGCAGTCTCGAGCTGCATCGCCTGATCGCGCACCGCGTTCAGTCGGACCCCTCGGCGCTGCGGCGTGCGGCCAAGAACATCCTCCGTTGGCGCAGCATCGACCCGCGCGGCTGCCCCGGCTGGGACGAATGGGAACGCATTCTCGACGCAGGGCTCGCTGCCGCAGTCGAAGCCATGCTGGACCCCGGCGAGCGCGGGCAGTACCTGCGCTCCTGCACGCCCTTTACGCGCGTGCTGTCACCGCGGGAGCGCGCTGAGTTCCTGAAATCGTGGAGCGCGAGCAAGTAATCTTACTGTGTCATAAACGTCGTCTTCCGCTTTGACCGCGACAGCGTGGACA
>CAZIJU010000002.1:0-12095 GCA_964539745.1 uncultured Burkholderiaceae bacterium
TGTTCCTCGAAGGCGAGCCGGGCACCGGCAAGACCGAGATCGCCAAGGTGCTCGCGGCCGGGCTCGGCGCCGAGCTGATCCGCCTGCAGTGCTACGAAGGGCTGGACGTCAACGCAGCCGCCTACGAGTGGAACTATGCGCGACAGCTCCTTGAGATCCGGCTCGCCGAGGCCGCGCACGAATCGCGCGAACAGGTGGCGGCCGGCCTGTTCACCGAGCGGTTCCTGATCGAGCGGCCGCTGCTGCGCGCACTGCTGCCGCACACGCGGCCGCCGGTGCTGCTGATCGACGAGCTGGACCGCACCGACGAGCCGTTCGAGGCGTACCTGCTCGAAGTGCTGTCGGACTTCCAGATCACGATCCCCGAGTGGCGCACGGTGCGCGCCGAGCGGCCGCCGATCGTCGTGATCACGTCCAATCGCACTCGCGAGATCCACGACGCCGTGAAGCGCCGCTGCATCTACCACTGGGTCGACTATCCGTCGGCGGCGCGCGAGCTCGAAATCGTCCGCCGCAAGGCGCCCGACGCGAAAGAGGCGCTGTCGCGTCAGATCGTCGCGTTCGTGCAGTCGCTGCGCACGATGGATCTGTACAAGCTGCCGGGCGTGTCGGAAACGATCGAGTGGACGCGCGCGCTGCTCGCACTCGACGCGGTCGTGCTCGAACCGGAAGTCGTCAACAACACGCTCGGCGTGCTGCTGAAGTACCAGGACGACATCGCGCGTGTGCAGGGCTCGGAGGCCGCACGGCTGATCGAGCAGGTGCGCCAGGCGGTCGCCACTTCCTGATCGCGGTGGACCGATGTTCCTCGGCCACTTCGGCGTCGCGTTCGCCGCCAAGGCATGGGCACCGCGCACATCGCTCGGCACGCTGTTTCTCGCGGGGCAGTTCCTCGATCTGCTATGGCCGACGCTGCTGCTCGTGCAGGTCGAGCGCGTGAGTATCGACGCAGCCGCGGGCGGCGTCACGCCGCTCGTGTTCGTCCACTACCCGATCTCGCACAGCCTTTTCGCCGCCGCCGCATGGGCCGTGCTGGTGGCGCTCGCCTACGGCGCGGTCGTAGGCCGGTGGCGAAGCGCGGCGATCGTCGGTTTGCTCGTGATCAGCCACTGGTTTCTCGACGCGCTGGTGCATCGCCCCGACCTGCCGCTCTTGCCATGGGGCACGACCGCGGTTGGGTTGAACCTGTGGGCCTCGCGGGCCGCCACACTCGCCGTCGAGGTACCCCTGTTCGCGATCGGCGTGTTGCTGTATCTGCGCACCGTGCCGGCGCGGCGCAACGACTGGCGCCTGTGGGCGCTGGTCGCGCTGCTCGCGGTGACTTACTTCGGCAACCTGTACGGCCCGCCTCCGCCGTCGATCGCCGCGATCGCATGGGTCGGTCAAGCGCAGTGGCTGCTGATCGCGTTCGCCTACTGGGTCGATCGCGAGCGTCGTGCGGTGCCGCTTGCCGTCGCATGAACAGGAAGCGATGAAGGCGGGGACCGGGCCGGGTGCGCGGGGTCGCAAGGCGGCGCCTGCGGTGCGGCCGCGTGCGGTGCGCGAGGCGGTCGCGCGCTGTCGCGCACTGATCCGCGAGCGCGGCGAAGCAGGCAGCGCGGCGGCGGCGCGCGCCGCGCTCGCCGCGTATCAGGCGCTGGACGAGGCGCAGCGCCGCCGCTTCTTCGACGCGATCGCGCGGGACTTCTCGCCGGACCCGGATGCCGTGCTGCAGGCTGCACAGGCCTACCGCGAAGATCCTTCACCGCTGGCGCTGGCGCGACTCCAGGATGTGGTCGAGCCCGCGCGACAGGAGCTGTTTCGGCGCCTGAACATGGCGCCCGGTGGCACTGCCGCCCTCGTCGACATGCGGCTTCAGGTGCTGCTCGGGCTGGAGGCGCACCCGCAATGGCGCGTGATCGACAACGACCTGCGGCATCTGTTGCGCTCGTGGTTCAACCGCGGTTTCCTGACGCTGGCGCGCATCGACTGGCGCACGTCCGCGATCGTCCTGGAAAAGCTGATCGCCTACGAAGCCGTTCACCAGATCCAGGGCTGGGACGATCTGCGACGCAGGCTGCAGGCCGACCGCCGCTGCTTCGCGTTCTTCCATCCGCAGTTGCCGGACGAACCGCTGATCTTCATCGAAGTCGCGCTGACGCGCGGCATGAGCGCGAAGGTGCAGCCGCTGCTCGATGTGCACTCGCCGGTGGCCGCCCCCGAGCTGGCCAATTGCGCGGTGTTTTACTCGATCACCAACTGCCAGGAAGGACTGCGCGGCATCTCGTTCGGCAACTTCCTGATCAAGCAGGTCGCGGTCGAACTGCGCAACGAGTTTCCGCGTATCCGGCGCTTCGCGACGCTGTCGCCGATGCCCGGCTTTCGCGCGTGGCTCGCCGCGCAGCGCGAGCGGCTCGTCAACGGCGCCAACGGTGCGGCGCTGAAAGCGCTGTTCGAGCGGCTCGACGCGCCGGACTGGCCTGCGCGCGACGGCGCCGCGTCCGACGAAGCGCTGCTCGTGCCGCTGGCGGCGTACTACCTCGTGCGAGCCAAGCGCGGCGCCGAGCCGGTCGATGCGGTCGCGCGCTTCCATCTCGGCAATGGCGCGGTGCTCGAACGGCTGAACTGCCTCGGCGATACCTCGCTGCACGGCCTGGCGCGTTCGTACGGGATGATGTGCAATTACGTCTACCGGCTCGGCGAAGTCGAGCGCAATCACGAGATCTTCGTCAACGAGCACCGCGTGCTCGCATCGGCCGCCGTCGAGCGCGCCGCCGACACCGCGGCCGCGTGGTTCGAGTCCGCAACCGCCTGATGCTTCCCGCCGCCGCGCTCGCCGACCTGCCCGGCCGTCTCGCCGACAACGTCGTTCACTTCGCGCGCGTACTGCGCGCCGCCGGTGTGCCGGTCGGCACCGACCGGGTGCTGCTGGCGCTCGAGGCGCTGCGCGTGGCAGGCATCGAGTCGCGCGCGGACTTCCACGCGGTGCTCGCTTCGTGCCTGATCGACCGCGTCGAGCACCGCGCGCTGTTCGACCAAGCGTTTCACATCTTCTGGAAGGATCCCGATCTGCTCGGCCAGATGCTGCGGCTGCTGCTGCCGCAGGTCAAAGAAAAGCCCGGTGCGCCGCCGCCGCCCGAGAACCGCCGGCTCGGCGAAGCGCTGTTCAAGGGCGCCGAAGTTCGTCCCCCCGAACCCCGCGCCGAGGAACGCATCGAGATCGACGCGACGTTGTCGTGGTCCGACCGCGAGCAGCTTCGCAAGGCGGACTTCGAGACGATGAGCACCGCCGAATGGAACGCCGCCAAGCGCATGCTCGCCGGGCTGCAGCCGTTCTTCGTCGAGCTGGCCACGCGCCGCCACGCGCCTTCGCACCGCGGCACCCGGCTCGATCTGCGCGCGCTGCTGCGCGCAGCGGCGCGGCGCGGCGGCGACATCGCGGAGCTGCCGCTGCGCCGGCGCCGCACGCGGCCCGAGCCGCTCGTCGTGCTGATCGACATCTCCGGCTCGGTTTCGCGCTACTCGAGGATGTTTCTGCATTTCGTGCACGCACTGACCGGGATGGCGAACGCGGCCGACTATCGCGTGCAGGCGTTCGTCTTCGGCACGCGCCTGACACCCGTGACGCGGCCGATGCGCGCGCGCGATCCGGACGTCGCGGTGGCAAGCGTCGTCGCGGCGGTCGATGACTGGTCCGGCGGGACGCGTATCGCGGCGTGTCTGAAGGAATTCAATCTGCGTTGGGCGCGGCGCGTGCTGTCGGGCAACCCGACCGTGCTGCTGATGACCGACGGGCTCGAGCACGGCGACATCGCGCTGCTCGAGGCGCAGGCCGAGCGGCTGGCAAAGTCGTGCCGCCGACTCGTGTGGCTGAATCCGCTGCTGCGCTACGACGCGTTCGAGCCGCGCGCGCGCGGCATCCGCGCGATCCTGCCGCACGTCGATGCGTTCCTGCCCGTGCACAATGTCGACAGCCTGACGGCGCTGGCGCGGACGCTGGCGTCGCGGGGAAGCGCGCGCGGCGCCGCGGAGGGCGGCGTCCATTCCCATCTGCGGGCAGGCGACGACCGGCGTTGGACGCAGCCCGCTTAGCGGATCGGAGGAGCGAATCTCATGGAACTCAAGGGCGAACGGTTGCTGCCGGCTGACCGCGCCACCGCGTGGGCGGCGCTGAACGACATCGAGATCCTGAAGCAGTGCGTGCCCGGCTGCGAGGAGATCGTTGCATTGGGCGACAACCGCTACGAGACGACGCTCGCCACGGCGATCGGTCCGGTGCGCGCGAAGTTCAAGGGCAAGCTGGAACTCGCGGACATCGACGCGCCGAACGCATACACGCTGAAGTTCGAAGGATCAAGCAGCAATGCCGGCTTCGCGCGTGGCGATGCGCGCGTGACGCTTGCGGAGATCAGCGCGCGCGAGACGAAGCTCAGCTACGTCGCCAACGCGCACGTCGGCGGCAAGCTCGCGCAGATCGGCTCGCGGCTGGTCGACGCCGCCGCCGGCGCAATGGCCGACAAGTTCTTCGAGGCGTTCGGTGCGCAGTTGGCCGCGCGCGCCGCACCGGCGGAAGCGGGTGCGCCGCCCCCCGCAGCGCCGCCGCAGGCGGGCTTCGGCCTGTGGAGTCTGTTGAAGGCGTTCCTGAAACGGCTGTTCGGGCGCTGATTCGGCCTCGGTCCGGCCCTTGAACGTGCAGCAGGGGGCGACTCAGAACACCGCCCCGCGCGCATCGACCGGCCATACTGCCTCGACCACGCCCTTGCGGATCGCGACGATCCAGTCGTGCAGGTTGACGGTCGGATCGCAGTGGCCCGGGACGAGCAGCGCCTTGTCGCCGAGCTTGACCGGGGGACCGTGGCCGATCCGATGCATGACCGTGTGTTCGTCGGAGACCGAACGCACCTGCCAGCCCGGGAAGGTCGGGGCCGCCGGTCCCGAATCGGTCGAAAACGCCTTCAGCCCCGCGTCGAGCGTGGCGCGCTCGTTGCCTTCGGCCGAACGCAGGCTCATCACGGTCGCGAGCACGAACAGCGCGTGCTCGAAGCGCGGCGCGTTCGGATCGGGTTCGTTGCGTGCGTAGTCGACGTCCATCAGCGCGAATGATCCCGGCTGCACCTCGTTGTAGACGCCGCTCGCCGCCTCGTGTACGAACGTGCCGGTGCCGCCGCCGGTGATCACTTCGCACGGGATGTCGGCTGCGCGGAAGGCCGCGCGCACCTCTTCGGCCTTGCGCGCGGCGGCGAGCACCGCGCTGCGGCGCTCAGGCACGCCGCGCCGGTGCTGCGCGGAGCCGGCGTACGCGTGCAGTCCCATGAAGGTCAGCTTGGGCGAGGCGACCACGGCCTTGGCGATCGCCACCGCGCTCGGCGCGTCGACCACGCCGCAGCGGTTCTGGCCGACGTCGAGCTCGAGGTAGACGTCGAGCCGCGCGCCTTCCTGCTGGCAGATCGCGCCGATCTGCCGCGCGTTGCCGAGGTCGTCGACGCACACGCCGATCCGCGCGTTCGGATAACGCCGCGCGAGGTCGGCCAGGCGGTACAGCTTCTGCTCGCCGACCACCTCGTTGGTGATCAGCACGTCGGCGATGCCTTCGGCGACGAAGACTTCCGCTTCGGAGACCTTCTGGCAGCAGATGCCGACCGCGCCGGCCGCGATCTGCCGGCGCGCGATCTCGACGCACTTGTGCGACTTCGCGTGCGGCCGCGCGCGTACGCCCGCAGCGCGCGTGGCGTTGATCATCTGGCGCAAATTCGATTCGAACTTGTCCAGATCGAGGATCAGCGCGGGCGTGTCGACATCGGCGAGCGCGTCGCCGACGCGTGCCGGGGCGGGCGGCATCCAACGTACGTCCATCCGCGAAGTCTAGCGGCCGATCGGCGCCACGTAGAATCGCCGCCTTCGATTGCACCGTCGGCGTCCGACAACGCAATCCCCCGATCCGCAACCCGACGATGACCATCAAAAGCGACAAATGGATCCGCCGCATGGCGGCGGCCGGCATGATCGATCCGTTCGAGCCGGCGCAGGTGCGCGAGGTCGCCGGCCGCAAGATCGTCAGCTACGGGACCTCGAGCTACGGCTACGACATTCGCTGCGCGCGCGAATTCAAGATCTTCACCAACATCAACAGCACGATCGTCGACCCGAAGGCGTTCGATCCGAACTCGTTCGTCGACTTCGAGGGCGACGTCTGCATCATCCCGCCCAACTCGTTCGCGCTCGCACGCACCGTCGAGTACCTGCGGATTCCGCGCAACGTGCTGACGATCTGCCTGGGCAAGAGCACGTATGCGCGCTGCGGCATCATCGTCAACGTGACGCCGCTCGAGCCCGAGTGGGAAGGGCACGTGACGCTGGAGTTCTCCAACACGACGCCGCTGCCCGCCAAGATCTACGCGGGCGAAGGCTGCGCGCAGGTGCTGTTCCTCGAAAGCGACGAGGTGTGCGAGACGAGCTACCGCGACCGCGGCGGCAAGTACCAGGGCCAACGCGGCGTGACGCTGCCGCGCGCGTAAGCGCCGCCGGCCGGCCGATTGGCGGGTCGGGCGGCGGCAATTCGGGCCATCGCCGGCGCGCCCGCATCCGCAGAATGCGTGTTCCGGCCGCCACGACGCGCGGCCGTCCGCCCGCATGCCCGACACGAACGCCGGACCCGCAGCTTCGCCTGCCGCGCCGCTCGACCCGGTGTTCGAGGCGCTGCGCGAGCACGGCGCGCTGCCTTCCGTCGGGCAGATGCTCGCGCGGCTGACGCGCATGCTCGAAAGCGACACCGAGGCCGTTCAGGAACTGGCCAACGTGATCCTGGCCGACGTCACGCTGACGCAGCGGCTGCTGAGGCTTGCGAACACGCTGCCGTACCGCGCGGGCAGCGTTCCGGTGACGACCGTGACGCGCGCGATCATGCTGCTCGGATTCAACCAGGTGCGAGCGGCGGTCGCTTCGCAGGTGCTGCTCGACGGCTTGCTCGGTGGCGGCAGCGCCGAGCGGTTGCGCGGCGAATTCCACCGCGCGCTGCTCGCCGGTTGCCTGGCTCGCGAGGTGCTCGCCGGCGCCGGCAACGAGGAAGCCGAGGAAGCGGCGATCGCCGCGATGTTCCGCAGTGTCGGCCGCCTGCTGGTCGCCGTCTATGCGCCGGCCGCGTTCGACACCGTGCGCGCGGCGATGAAGGCGGAGGCGCTCGGCGAAAACGCCGCTTCGCGCCGTGTGCTCGGCCGCAGCTTCGACGAGTTGACCGAAATCGTGCTCGGATGCTGGGCGGTGCCCGATCGGATCGCCGCTGCCGTGCAGCCGCTGCCACCGCGGCTCGAGGCACCGCGCGGCGCGACCGAACGCGTGCGCGCGGCCGCCCATTTTGGCGACGAGATCGCGTGCACGCTCGCCGCCAACGGCGGCGCTGGGCTCGAGAAGGCGCTGGGCGGGGTGCTCGCACGCTTCGCGCCCGCGGTCGCGATCGAGCGCGAACGGCTGACCGAGCTGCTCGATGCCGCGGCCACGCGGGCGCGCGACATGGAAGTCGCCTGCGGTCTGAGCCCAATGGAAAGTCCCGCGCGTCGTGCGCTCGACGCGCTGCCGGCGGGCAGCCAGCTCGGTGCGGACGCCGTGCAGCCGAGCGCCGATCGCGACGCGACCGGCCGCCCAGCCAACGCGCGCCAGATGCTGCTCGCGGGGTTGGCCGACGCGACCGAAAGCCTGGCGCGCGGCGCGGAGCTCGGCGCAGTGATCCGCATCGTGCTCGAAGCGATGTATTCGGGTCTGGGCTTTGCGCGCACCGCGCTCGTCGTACGCGACCTCGCCGCCGGGGTTTTCCGTACGCGCGCGGCTTTCGGCGAGCCGCGCGCGAACTTTTCGTTCCCTGCCCGCGGCACCGATTTGTTCCATGCCGCGCTCGCGCATGCGAGCGATGTGCTGATCGCCGATGTCGATGCCGAGAAGGTGCGCCCGAATCTGCCCGAGTGGTTCGCACGCGACTTCGCGGCGACGCGCAGCTTCGTGCTGATGCCGCTCGTGATCAACGGCAAGGCGATCGGCTTCTTCTACGCCGACCGTACCGTGGTCGACGACCGCGGGCTCGCGCCCGAGGAGTTGAACCTGTTGCGTGCGCTGCGCAACCAGGTCGTGCTGGCGATGAGGGTGCGATAAGAGGCGTGGCGAGGCCGTGCGCGGCGGCATGATACGCGCCGGCGCGCCGCCTTGCCGCGGCGTGCGCGCCACGGCGCAAGATCGGCGCGATGGACGACCCTACAATCGCCGCATGGACGAACTCGCCGCAGCGTCGGTCGATGCCGATCTTGCGCGCCGCTTCGGCGGCGTGGCGCGCCTGTACGGCGACGCGGCATTCGAGCGCTTTCGCCGGGCGCGCGTTGCGGTGGTTGGCATCGGCGGCGTGGGCTCGTGGGCAGCCGAGGCGCTCGCGCGCTGCGCCGTGGGCACGCTGGTCCTGATCGACCTCGATCACGTCGCCGAGAGCAACACGAACCGTCAGATCCATGCGCTCGGTGACGAGTTCGGCAAGGCAAAGGCGCTGGCGATGGCCGAGCGCGTCCGCGCGATCAACCCGGCGGCGCACGTGCGCTGCATCGAGGAGTTCGTCACGACGGGAAACGTCGCCAACATCGTTCGCGACGTGGACGCGGTGGTCGACTGCATCGACCAGGTGTCGGCCAAGGCCGCGTTGATCGCGCACTGCCGTGAATCCGGGATCGGCGTGGTGACCTGCGGTGCGGCTGGCGGGCGGACCGATCCGACACGCATCCGCACCGACGATCTGGCGCGTGCCACCGGCGATCCGCTGCTTGCGAAGGTGCGCTATCGCCTGCGCCGGCGTTACGGTTTCCCGCGCGAGGCGCCGGGGCGCACCCGCAAGTTCGGTGTGGCCGCCGTGTACTCGGACGAGCCGGTGCGGCTGCCGATCGGCCATTGCGCCCCGCCGATGGACCTGAGGGCGGGCTTGGCCTGCGCGGGCTACGGCTCGACCGTGACGGTGACTGCGCCGTTCGGCTTCGTCGCCGCCGCACTGATGCTGGACCGAATTGCCCGGGCGACGAACGGCGTCCGCGCGGCGAGCCCTTGACCACTGTCAAGGACCTCGTCCGGCGCCGGCATAGGATGCGCACAAACGCGAAACGGGGAGTGCGGCGTGTTCAAGAAGATCCTGGTTCCCACCGACGGCACCGAACTGTCCGCAAAGGCGATCGACGGGGCCGTGAAAATGGCGCGGCACCTGGGCGCGCAGGTCGTCGGCGTGACGGTCGTCGAGCCGTATTCGTATGCGTCGCTGTCCGAGTACCGGCCAGAGTCCTTCGAGGACTACGAGGCCCGCATGGAAAAGGTCGCGAGGCAGCGGCTCGAAAAACTTGAAAATGCCGCGAAAGCGGCTAATGTGCCGGTTGAGACGGTCGTCGCGAAATCGTTCTCGCCGTATGAGGCGATCATCGAGACGGCGACCGAGCGCGGCTGCGACGCGATCTTCATGGCGTCGCACGGGCGCCGCGGGTTGAACGCGGTTCTACTCGGGAGCGAAACGCAGAAAGTCCTGACGCACTCGAACATTCCGGTCATGGTGTTCCGCTAGGACCACCATCAGCGAGCGGGCATCGAGCCCGCCTGAAGGGCCAAACGCCGAAACGGCGCTTGGCCCTTCGTCATCTGCAGCCGGCTCAAATCTGCCGCCGGCGATCGCGCCAGAAAGGCTCGCGCAGCTCGCGCTTCAACGTCTTGCCCGCCGCGTTGCGCGGGAACTCGTCCATCACGATCACGCGCGCGACGCGCTGATAGCGCGCCGGGACGCGCGCGTTGATCCACTCGCGCAGCTCGTCCTCGGTGACCGCGCCGGGATGCCGGAGCACCACCGCGGCCACCGGCGTCTCGCCCCACTTTTCGTCGGGCACGCCGAAGACCGCCACTTCGCGGACCTCCGGATGCCGGGCCGCGATTTCCTCGACGTCGCGCGGATAGACCTTGACGCCGCCCGAGTCGATCATGTCCTTCTTGCGGTCGACCAGGTACAGGTAGCCCTCTTCGTCGACGTAGCCCATGTCGCCGGTGTACAGCCACCCGTCGCGGATCGCTTCGGCCGTGAGGTCGGGGCGGCCGTAGTAGCCGTCCGTCAATATCGGCCCGCGGCCGACGATTTCGCCCACTTCGCGCGGCGCCGCATCGGTGCCGTCCTCGCGCACGATCCGCATCTCGTAAAACGGCGGCGGCACGCCGACCGAGCCGCTTTTGCGCGTCGACTCGGTCACGTCGAGCACCGTGACGAAGCCTTCGGTGAGGCCGTACAACTCGTAGAAGCGGCCGGGCAGCAGGCGATTCAGACGGTCCTTCTGCTCCTGGTGCAGCGGCGCGCCCAGCGAAAGGACCATCTGCAGCGACGCGAGCTTCTCCGGCGCGAAGTTCGGCGCGTCGAGCAGTGCGACGATCTGCGCCGGCACCATCATCGTGTGCGTGACCCGGTGCTGCTCGATCAGCTCGATCGCCGCGCGCGCGTCAAACTGGCGCGCGAGCACGTAATGCGCGCCGAGGTAGAAGCAGGGCATCAGCGTGACGAACGCGCCGTTGAAGACGATCGCCCCCGTGTGCATCACGACCGACTCGGGCGTCATGCGCCAGCGGCTCGCCATCAGCACGCAGTACATCGAGCGCACGAAGTGCGAGTGCATGATGCCTTTTGGCAGCCCGGTCGTGCCGCTCGTGTACATGATGTTGAACAGTTCGTCCTGCCCGACCCGGACGTTCGGCGGCGCGGCCGGCGCGCGTTCGACGAGCGCGCGCAGGTCGAGGCAGCCGGGCGCCTCGCCGTCGACCAGCAGCACGCGGTTCGCAAGCGGTTGCGGCAGCTCCGCGCGGATCGACTCGACGGCCGGCAGCATCGAACGCTGCGTGACGAGGCAGGCGGCGTGCGAGTCCTTCAGCAGCGACGCGAGACCCGGCCCGAGCAGCAGCGGCGACAGCGGCACGTTGACCGCACCGAGCGAAGGTGCGGCCCAGTACAGCTCGACGAGTTCGCGGCAGTTGGCGAGCAGGGTGGCGACTTTGTCGCCGCGGCCGATGCCGAGCGCGGCGAGCGCGTTGGCGGTGCGGTGGACGCGCTCGCCGAAGTGCGCGTAGGAGTGCGTTTCGCCGTCGAACGTCAGCGCGGGGTACGGGCCCCGGTAGCGCGCCTGGCGCGCGATCAGCGTGGCGAGCTGCAGCATCTGTTCTGCTCCTCCCGTCGGATTTCAGCGTGCGGCGCGCACGCGACCGGGCGCCTGCGGGCGGCTTGTTCTGCATCAAGGCGGGCGGCGCGTGCTGCTTTAGCTTGCGATTATCCGCAATCAGGGGGCTAGCGATGGCTGCGGCGCCGACACACATCCGACACGACGACATCTTCGTGGGCTTCAAGCCCATCGACGACCTGCACAGGGAGTTCCAGGCGATTCTCGACGCGCTGAACGACCCGCGCGAAGGCGACTACGGCGAGGATCTGCTCGCGCTGCACCAACACCTGTTGCGCCACTGCGGGCTCGAGGAACAGTGGATGCTGCAGGAGAACTACGAGCACTACGCGCGCCACAAGCGCGCGCACGAGCATCTGCTCGAGTCGGTGTCGGATATCCGCCGCCGCTTCGACGGCGGCGATGTCGAAGGGGTGCGCCGCTATTGCGCCGACCTGATGAACTGGTTCGCGATCCACGCGCAGGAAGAGGACGCGCCGCTCGCCGACTGGCTGCGCGGCACTGCGCGATGAGCGCGGGTGCGCCCGCGCTCGCGCTTGGCTACGCGCCGATCGACGCGTTGCACGCCGAGTTCGAAGCGTGCGTCGCAGCGCTCGACGCTGCGCCGGCCGGTGCATTGCCCGCGGCACTCGGCGGCCTGCGCGCGCACCTCGCGCGCCACTTCGGCGACGAGGAGCGCTGGATGCGCGAATCGGGGTTTCCGCCGTTCGACTGCCACAAGCGCGAACACGACAAGGTGTTGGAGGTGTTCGCCGAAGTCGAGCGGCGCTATGCCGAAGGCGACGAAGAAGTCGTCCGCCGGCTCGCCGCCGAGCTGCCTCACTGGTTTGCGATGCACGCCACGACGATGGACGCCGCGCTGGTGGCCTGGCTCGGCGCAAATGCGGCAGCCACCGCCCCTTG
>CAZIJU010000002.1:12105-91641 GCA_964539745.1 uncultured Burkholderiaceae bacterium
GCGCCTTTACCTTCTTTGCAGAAGGTCGCTGTAAACGCTTCCGAGTCTGGCCCGAAGGCAAAGGCGCCGACGCGGGCTCGGCGACAGACGCCGGGACCTGGACTCGGTGGCGGTTTACGAAGGGGGAAGAAAGCCCCCGCGCCCGCGCGACGTACGCGGTTGGTTCCCCTCTTGCGAGGAGCGGAAGAAGACGGCGCGCCTACGCGGTCCTGCGCTGCTTCATCTCGCGCCGCAGCCAGTCGTAGAAGTGGATCATCCCGTCCTCGTGCGGCGAATGGAACGGACCGGCGTCGTCTTCGCCCGCGAGCCACAACGCGCGTCGGCCGCGGTGCAGGCGGACGCAGACTTCGGCGTCTTCGGCCGCGCTCTCGGTATACGCGGCCTGATGCGCCTCGACGATCTGCGGCTCGAACGCCTTGATCTCCTCCGGGTAGTAGAACTCGACGATGTTGGTCGTGTGCTCCGGCGAGCGCGGAATCAGGGTGCTGACGACCAGCGCGTACGGATACCACTCGAGCATCACGTTCGGATACAGGATCGACCACACGGTGCCGTACTTCGGCAGCTTGCCGCCGGAGTACGCGAGGATCGCGTCGCGGTACTTCTGGTAGTTGGGCGACACCTGCGACTTGAACTCGTCCTTGATGCCGAGGATCTGATAGCTCCAGCGATTGCCGAATCCCCATTCGTAGTTGCCCGCGTCGACGAACTTCTGCAGTCCCGGATGCATCGCCTCGACGTGGTACAGCTCGAGGTAGATTTCGAGGAAGTTTTTCCAGTTAAACGGGCACTCGTCGACGATCATCCGATCGAACACGTAGCCACTGAAGTCGTAGTCGGCAGCGAGCGGGAAGTCCGCCAGATCCGCACCGGCATCGCGCGGCCCCGCGAACAGCAGCCCGTGCCAGTTCGCAAGCGGCGTGCGCGGCAGCGAGCACTCGGGCGTGCGGTCGAAGTCTGGCGCGCCGAGGAGCTTGCCGTTCAGGTCGTAGGTCCAGCGGTGCAACGGGCAGACGAGGTTCTGCGCGTGGCCGCGCCCTTCCATGATCAGCCCCTGCCGGTGCCGGCAGGTGTTCGACAGCAGCGCCACGCCCTGCTCGGAGCGCACCAGCAGCTTGCCGTGCTCGGTCCACGGCAGCGTCATGTAGTCGCCGACTTCGGGCACCATCAGCTCGTGCCCGACGTACCCCGGCCCCTTGTCGAACAGCAGCAGCATTTCGCGCTCGAACCAGCCGCGGTCGAAGTACGCCGAGATCGGAAGCGGCGGAGTGCGTTCGATCAGCGTCGGATCGAGGTTCGAACGGCGGGAGATCGAATCGGGGGCGTTCATGGCGGAGTCACGGTGCGCGCCTGGGCAAAGGGATGCGCGCGATGATAGCGACGCGCGGCGTCGGGTGCGCCTGACGCGGATCAAGCGGGGCGACGACCGCGCCGCGCGCGGGTCGTTCGCCTACGCTGAGCCGCAAGTACCCTTTCAGGCCACGCCGATCGGCTCGAGATGCCTCGGCCCGGCGGCTTCGTGCCGCCGGGTTCGATCGGCGGCAGCAGGCCGCGCGCGGCGAAATCTTTGCGGCTGCTCAGTGTTCGGCAGCCGGCGGCTGGCTGCGGATCTGTTCGATGCGTTCGCGCAGCGTCGTGGCGTCGGTGTATCCGGATGCGACGAGGTGCAGCTCGTCGTCGTGCACCAGCAGCAGCGTCGGGAAACCGTTGATCCCCCAGCGCTGAACGATCTCGAACTCCTGGCGCGTTGCGGCTTTCAGTTCGTCGGATCCGAAGGCTTCGACAAAAGCCTCGCGCGGCACGCCGATGCCGGCGGCCACGTCGGCCAGCACGTCGTCGCTCGTCACGTCGCGGCCGTCGCGATAAAACGCGTCCTGCGTCGCACGGAAGAACGCATACGCGAGCGGACCGGCGCCGGCGCGCATCGTCACGACCGCGCGGCACGCCGGCTCGGTGTCGTAGACGAAATCGGCGCGCGCCGTCGGGTCGGCGCCGAAGGGCTGGCCGCTTACCTCGTGCACGCGCTTCCAGTTGTCGCGGATCTCGGCCTTGCGCGTCTCGTCCATCGGTTCGCGCTCGTAGGCGCGCAGTCCGCCCATCACCAGCTCCAGCTCGGCGTCCGGCATCGATTCGAGCAGGCTTTCGAGCTGCGGCGTGAAGCCGTAACACCACGAGCACATCGGATCGGCAATGTAGACGAGTTGGGTCATGGCGGCGGCCTCTGGGGAGCGGACGGGTACGGGCAACGGTGCGCCCCACAGTGTAGGCCAGCCGCCGAAACGCGTGGCTGACGCCGCGATCCGTTGCGACGGCGCGCGCCGCTCGGCGGCGGATGGGTCGCGCGCCGTGCGGCGCGGACTTAACCGGCGCGTGAGAGACGTTGGGTCCGCAACCCTCGGAAAGACACGCGCACGTTCGCGAAGCGGCGAGCGGTCGACCGCCGGACTGCGGCCTAGTCGTCGTACCGGTAGCGGACCCTGTCGTACCGGTCGTAGTCCTTGAACTTGTGGTGTTTGCGGTGATGGCCGGGCGGACGGAATCCCGGCGCGACGTAATAGACGGGCGCGGGGACGATCACGCGCGGCGCCGGCGCGTAGATGGCGGGCGGCGGCGCATAGATCACCGGCGGCGGTGCATACACCGGCGCGGGCGCGACGATCACCGGCGGCGAATAGACGGGAAAGGGCGTGCCGATGCGAATGCCGAAGTCCGGCGTGTCGACGCGGATCGCGACGTTGCCGTGGGCGTGGGCTGCACCGAGCGGCAACGCTGCGGCAAGCGCAACGGCGGCCAGGGCGAGCGACTTTTTCATGGTCTGCCTCCGTGAAGTCGTGCACGACCTCTAACGGCGGCACGGCCGGCTGGTGGACCCGCGCGCGGCGTGGGTGCGTTTCGAGTTGTAACGCTGCGCGTTCACCGCAACGCGGCGCCGACTCAACGCGACTTCGCGTCGACAGTCGTCTGTACCGCGCCTTCGGGGCAGAGCTGATCCGAGAAAGTCACGCGCCCCTTCAGTTCGCAGCGGAAAATCTTGCCGGGCGCGAGTAGCACCTGCGCCTTGGGCTCCGCTGCGGGCGGCGCTGTGGCGGGCTCGACGCGCGGTTTGACTTCCACCTGGACGAGCGGAATTCCGGCCTCGGTCGCGGCCTGCGGCTGCAGCCAACGGAACGCCAAGAAGCCGACGCAGCCGATCAGGACGATCGTCACGAATCCCATCAGGATGCGCAGCGATAAGTCGTAGAAGCGGTCTCCGGTCGAAAACATGCGGTCGCCGGTCATGAGCCTGGTTGCAATCGTCGAGATTATCGCGCTTTTGGATGACCTCCGTTCGGTCGATCCGGCGGGGAATTCCGAGCAAATCCTCGGTTCATGATCGCCCGATTTGTGGCCGGCGAGCGGGCCTAGTCGGCCCCGGAGAACGCCGGTCCGGTTCGTCCCGGCTCAAGATCGGCGCGGCAATGCCGTCTTCGCCGGCATGCGCCCTGCCCGCCGCCACCATGCCTCGGTCCGACGCGGACACGCGGACGGTAACCCGGGCTCGGTTCGGCGCGCTCGTAGGATGACCGTATCGATGGGATGCCGCCGCAGCACGGCTTAAGTGAGCATCGCGCGCAGCTTCGCCGCACACCCCGTGATCTGCACCTCATTCGCCGGACGCTGCCGATTCGCGATGGCCCTCGTCATCGCGTTGTTGACCGCATGCGGCGGCGGTTCGAGCAACGACAGCGGCTCGCCCGCCCCTGCCGCCGCGGCGATCGAGATCGCCTCGTTCACGCCGGAACAGGCTGGCCCGGGGGCGACGGTCACCGTCACGGGCACGGGCTTTGGCGCAGTGCAGTCCGCCCGGGTCGGCGCGACCAGCGCCAGCTTCACGATCGACTCGCCCACGCAGCTTCGGCTGATCGTTCCGGACGGTGCATCGACCGGGCCGATCGAGCTGGCGGGCGGCGGCCGCGTGGCGCAGTCCGCCGGCGCACTCGTCGTGCTCTCAGTGCCGAGGATCACGCGTGTGACGCCCGCGAGCGTCGTTCCGCCCGCCCGCATCGACGTGACCGGCACCGATCTGGACAAGGTCGCGCAGGCGCGGCTGAACTCGACGGTGCTCGCAATCGCGTCGCAGTCGCCGACGGCGCTGGCGCTGGACGTGCCGGTCGGCGCGTCCAGCGGTTTCCTCACGCTGGTGGGGACCGACGGTGCCGCTCGGACCAGCGCGCAGCAGATCACTGTCGTCGGGTCGATCGCCGTCGAAGGGTTCGCTCCGACGACGGTCGCGCGCGGGCTCACGCTGAACGTCAACGGAGCGAACCTCGATCGGGCGACCGCCGTCGAGTTCGCCGGTGGCGCGCGGGCGCCCATCGCGACGCGCACCGGCAGCACGTCGATCGCCGTCACGGTGCCTGCGGCGGCGAACTCCGGCGTCTTCGCCGTGATTGGCAATGCCGGCGAACGCGTCGACGCGCCGGCGATCCTGACCGTCGTGCCGCGTATCGAGGTCGACGGATCCGCCGTGTACAGCGTGGCGGCCGGCGCGCCGGTCACGATCAACGGAACCGGTTTGAACGAGGTCAGCGCGGTCACGGTCGGGGCGAGCGCGGCGACGATCGGCGCACGCAGCGACACGCAGCTCATCTTCACGGTTCCCGCGGGCGTCAACTGCGGGCCGATCACGTTGCTGTCGCAAAGCCAGCCGTCGGTGGCGGCAGGGTCGGTGGTCGTCGGCGCCGGGTGCAACGTGCGAAGCGCCGGGGTGGAGTTCGCGCAGGTCTATTCGCAGAGCGCGGCAACGACGTACCAGCGGCTCGTTCCCGGCAAGGAGACCTGGGTGCGCGCGTATGTCGTCGCCGAGACGGCGGGAACGGCTGCACCGGCCGTGCGGCTCACCGGTTTGAACGGCACGACCGTGCTCGGAACGATCGCGATGACCGGCCCGGCCGTGCTGCCGCAACTGGCCGCTGGCGCAGCGGTCCCGGATTCGATGCGCTACAACGAGGCGCAGACCTTCAACGCAAGCCTGCCGCCGTCCTGGGTCCGTGCGGGGCTGAGCGTGCGCGTGGAGATCGATCCGGACCGTCGCTACGGCAACCCGGTCGTGGTCGATGCCACGCCGGCGGTCGGCACCGCAACCCGCATCGACCTGGTGCTCGTGCCGCTCGTTTCGGGCGGCAACGTGCCCCAGATGCCGTCGGCCGCCGAAGTCGCCGACGAGATCGTGCGGCGGCTGCCGATCGCACGCGAGAACGTCAGCGTGGCGATTCGCCAGCCGTATACGCTGACCTCGGTGACCGACGGCGTCGATACGAGCAGCGAATGGTCGAGCGCGCTGAGCGAGCTGGAGACGCTCCGGCGCAGCGAAGCGCGCACCAAGCATTACTACGGATTCGTGCGACCGATGGTGTCGGCCGGCACCGCCGGCATCGGCTACGTCAACCGCGTCGGTTCGACCTCGCCGAACCTGTCGGCGATCGGCTGGGACGCGAGCCGCGCATCGTGGCGCCGCACGTTCTCGCACGAACTCGGCCACAACTTCAGCCGCCCGCATGCACCGTGCGGCGGCGCAGACGGACCGGACCCCAACTACCCGTATCCGAACGGCGCGCTGAACGGCACGCCGCTGTTCGATTCGCTGCTCGACGACATCGTTTCACCGGCGGGGATGTCCGACATCATGGGCTACTGCAGCGGGACCTGGTTCTCCGACTACAACTTCCGCGAAGTGCAGCGCTTCGTCGAGGCGCAGCCGCAGCCGGCACTCGCCATTCAGAGCGCGGAGCGGGCGGCGGAGATCGTGGTCGTGTCCGGGTCGATCGGACTGGACGGCGTGCGCTTGAATCCGGTTCAGCGCATGCGCGGTGAGGCGCCGATCGCGCAGGCCGGCGAGTACACGCTGCGGCTTGCCACCGCCTCCGGCGCGACGATCGAGGTCCCGTTCGACGCGGTACGCGTCGATCATTCGATGCCGCCTGAGCTGCACTTCTTCGTCAAGCTGCCCGACCCCGGCGCGCTCGCGCAGGTCGCGGTGCTGCGCGGCGCGACCGTGCTGACGGAAGCGGGCGCGGGTACTGTGCGTGCGCAGGGCCAGCGCCCGCCGGCGCTGGCATCTGCGTCGGTCGACTGGAGCCAGGACGCGGGCGCGCTGGTGTTGGCCTGGGACGCGGCGGCATATCGCTATCTGAGTGTCACGCACGTCGCCGACGACGGCGCGCGACGCGTGCTCGCGCTGCTGCTCACGGGCGGCAGCGCGCGCATCGACGTCGGCGATCTGCCGCGCGGCGGCGAGCTCGAGTTCGCACTGTCCGACGGCCTGAACACGCGCATCCTGGTCGCGCCGCGTTGACGTCGGGCGTCTTTGCGCCTTCGCTGCGCCGCTTCGTCGCGTCGCGGTTGTCCGTCCGTACCGAATCGCCGAGACTGCCCGCGGCAGCCGAGCCGGCTGTATCGCGAGGGAGGCGACGATGGACGTGTGGAAAACGCATGGTGCGTTCAGTTGGTGCGAGCTGATGACCACCGATGTGGAAGCGGCGAAGCGCTTTTACTCGAAGCTGTTCGGATGGGGCACGAAGCAGTTCGACATGCCGGACGGGCCCTACACGACGCTGCAGGTCGGTGAGGATTCGGTCGGCGGGATCATGAAGATCCCCGCCGATGCGCCGGCGATGCCGCCGCATTGGGGCTGCTACGTGACCGTCGAAAGGGTCGAGGATACGGTCGCGGCTGCGCAGTCGCTCGGCGGCAAGCTGCTGGTGCCGGTGATGGATGTGCCCGGCGTCGGGCGGATGGCCGTGCTCCAGGACCCGCAGGGTGCGGTGCTGTCCGTCATCACCTACGCGACGCCGTCGGGCTGAGCGCCGCCGCCCGGCCGCCGCCCGCGCTGCGTTCGCGCTCCGCCGGAGCTGCCCGCTGGGGCGCCGGCGGGCTGGCCGAGACGGATCGACCGTTGCGGATGCGGGATTGCGGCCGCGGCGATTCCGCCGACGCGGATCCGGTTCGCGGCTGCGAGGAAGAATCCGGCGAAGTCGTCCTCGGCCGGGCCGTGCGCGCCGGTTCGGATGCGCGATCGAGGCGCGGCTCGGGATTGGGTGTGCGTGAGCCCGGCCGCGCGGCCAGCGCATTGTCCGTAGACTTCGTCGATCGACGCCGTCCGCAGCGTCCAGGCTCGACGAAGGAGCGACGACGTGTCCGCAGCAGCGCATCCGCCGATCACGGCCGTCTGGCCGGGAAAGCCGTTTCCGCATGGCGCCACCTGGGACGGCGAAGGCGTGAACTTTGCGCTGTTTTCCGAGCACGCCGAGCGCGTCGAGCTGTGCATCTTCGATCCGGCAGGCCGGCGCGAGCTGCAGCGCGTGCCGCTGCGCGAACGCACGCACGACGTGTGGCACGGCTACCTGCCGGAGGCCCGCCCCGGGATGCTTTACGGCTGGCGCGTGCACGGCCCGTACCGTCCGGCCGACGGCCATCGGTTCAACCCGCACAAACTGCTGGTCGACCCGTACGCGCGCAACCTGGTCGGCGGTGTGCGCTGGAGCGACGCGCTGTACGGCTACGTCGTCGGCCACAAGCGCGAGGATCTGTCGTTCGATCGCCGCGACAGTGCCCCCGGGATGCCCAAGTGCCAGATCGTCGACAACGCCTTCACCTGGGGCGACGACCGGCCGCCCGCGATCGAGTGGAACGACATGGTGATCTACGAGATGCACGTGCGCGGATTCACGATGCGCCATCCCGGCGTGCCGCCCGCGCTGCAAGGCACCTACGCGGGGCTGGCCAGTGCACCGGCCATCGAGCACCTAAAGCGGCTCGGCGTCACCACGGTCGAGCTGATGCCGGTGCACGCGTTCGTCGACGACCGCCGCCTGGTCGAGATGGGGCTGCGCAACTACTGGGGCTACAACACGCTCGGCTACTTCGCGCCCGAGGCGCGCTACGCCGCGACCTCGAACCCGGTCGCCGAGTTCAAGGCGATGGTCAAGGTGCTGCACTCGGCGGGCATCGAGGTGATCCTCGACGTCGTCTACAACCATACCGCCGAGGGTGACCATCTAGGACCCACGCTCGCGTTCCGTGGCATCGACAACGCGTCGTATTACCGGCTGTTCGAAAGCGACCGCCGCCGTTACATCGACTACACCGGTTGCGGCAACACGCTCAACCTGCGTCATCCGCGCGTGCTGCAGCTGATCATGGACTCGCTGCGCTACTGGGTGATCGAGATGCACGTCGACGGCTTCCGCTTCGACCTGGCATCCGCACTGGCGCGCGAGTTGCACGAAGTCGACCGGCTCGGCGCGTTCTTCGACGTGATCCTGCAGGACCCGGTGCTGAACCGGGTCAAGCTGATCGCCGAGCCGTGGGATCTCGGCGAAGGCGGCTACCAGGTCGGCAACTTCCCGCCCGGCTGGGCCGAGTGGAACGACCGCTACCGCGACACGATGCGCGCGTTCTGGAAAGGCGACGGCGGCCTGATCGGCGAGTTCGCGCGCCGGCTCACCGGTTCGAGCGATCTGTACGGTCGCAGCGGGCGGCGCCCGTACGCGAGCATCAACTTCATCACCGCGCACGACGGCTTCACGCTGCGCGATCTCGTCTCGTACAACGACAAGCACAACGAAGCCAACGGCGAGGACAACCGCGACGGCCACAACCACAACCTGTCGTGGAACTGCGGCGCCGAAGGCCCGACGGACGATCCGCGGATCAACCGCCTGCGCGCGCAGCAGAGCCGCAACTTCATCGCCACGCTGCTGCTGTCGCAGGGCGTGCCGATGATCACCGCTGGCGACGAGATCGGCCGCACGCAAAACGGCAACAACAACGCCTACTGCCAGGACAACGAAACGAGCTGGGTCGACTGGTCGCTCGACGGCGACCGCGAGCGCTTGCTCGCCTTCACGCGCCGGATGATCGCGCTGCGGCGCGCGCACCCGACGTTTCGCCGGCGCGACTTCTTCCAGGGACGGCCGATCTACGGCGGCGACATCAAGGATATCGTCTGGCTGCGGCCGGACGGCAACGAGATGACGCGGCACGAATGGGAGTCCGAGCACGCGCGCGCGCTGGCGGTGTATCTGGCGGGGGCGGGGCTCGCGGAGGTCGATTCGCGCGGCCGGCCGCTCGCCGACGACGACTTCGTGCTGCTGTTCAACGCAAGCGCCGAGCCGGTCGAGTTCCGCATTCCCGAACGCCTCGGCGCGGGGCGCTGGCTGGTCGTGCTCGACACCGCGCATGCCGACGGTCTGTACGAGGACGGCGCCGTCGACGCCGGCGGTGCGTATTCGCTCGCTGCACGCGCGGTGGCCGTGCTGACGTTGATGCAAGCGCCCGCCGGATGAGCGGGCGCGCGCACGCGATGCCCTTCGGCGCGGCACGCACCGCCTGCGCGATTCCGGTGTCGGCCGCGCCGCTGGCGTTTGCGCGCGAGCGACGGGGCGCGGGAACCCCGTTGCCGTCCTTTTGCGTCGTCGGTTCCGAGCCAGGCCGGGCAGCGTCTGACGAGCGCCGTACCGAGTTGCGCCGCTTCAGCGGCGGCAAGCTCGACCGGACCGGACGCGATTCCTCGTCGCGCGCGTCCTGGCTCGCTCCGTCGGCCCCGGGCCGCTGGCAGGAAGGCGCAGATGGATGAGGCGCTCGCGCGGCTCGCCGACGACTGCGGCATCCAGCTCGCGTACGACGACATCTGGGGGCGGGTGCAGCATGCACCGGAGCGGACGTTGCGCGCGCTGCTCGACGCGTTCGGTGCGGACGCCGCCGACCCCGCGGCGGCGCTTGCGGCGCGCGGCCGCGCGTTATGGCAGCGAACCGTCGAACCGGTGATCCTCGCCGCGACCGCGCGGCCGGCGTTCGAACTGCGCGTCAACGTCCGCGAGCGCGACGAACGCGCGCCGATCGCATGGCGCCTGCGGCACGAAGATGGAACCGATCGCGAAGGCGCGTTCACACCCGCCGACTGGCCGCTCGTGCAGCGCGAATCGGTCGACGGCGACGCATACGTCGCACGCGCGGTCCGCATCGAGGGTGTGCCGCCGGTCGGCTACCACCGCCTCGAAGTGTTCGACGCGCGCGGTCGCGCGACGGCGGCGCTGTGGGTCGCGCCCGGGCGCTGCTGGCTGCCGCCGGCGCTCGAAGCGGGCCGCCGCATCTGGGGACCGGCGGTACAACTGTATGCGCTGCGATCGCAGCGCAACTGGGGCATCGGCGATTTCACCGACCTGGCGAACCTGATCGAGCTGGCCGCGCGGCACGGCGCCGACCTCGTCGGGCTGAACCCGCTGCACGCGCTGTTTCCGCACGATGCGCGGCATTGCAGCCCCTACAGCCCGTCGAGCCGGCTGTTCCTGAACGTGCTCTACGTCGACGTCGAGGCGGTGCCGGAGTTCGCGCGGTGCGAACGCGCGCGCGCGCGCGTGGCGACGGCCGACTTCCAGGCCCGGCTCGCGCGGCTGCGCGCCGCCGACTTCGTCGATTACGAAGGCGTACGCGCCGCGAAGTTCGAGATTCTGGAACTGGCGGCGCGCGAGCTGCGCGGCGAACGCGCGGCGGCGTTTGAGCGGTTCAAGCGCGAACGCGGCGCGGACTTGCGCCGGCATGCGTTGTTCGAGGCGCTGCAGGAGCACCTGTACGCGCGCGATCCCGGCCGCTGGGGCTGGCCTGCGTGGCCGCTGCAGTATCGCGATCCGGACTCGCCCGACGTCGCCGCGTTCGCCGCGGCCCACGCCGAACGCATCGACTTCTACGCGTATCTGCAGTGGCTCGCCGACGAACAACTGGCGGCCGCGGCACAGCGTGCGCGCGCGCTCGGGATGACCGTGGGGCTGTACGCGGATCTGGCGGTGTCGGTGGATCCCGGCGGCGCCGAGAGCTGGGCCGAACGCGCGCTGTATGCGCACGGGGTGCGAATCGGCGCACCGCCCGACGACTTCAACCCGAAGGGACAGGACTGGGGCCTGCCGCCGTGGCGACCCGAGGCGCTGCGGGAGGCGGCGCACGCGCCTTTCGTCGCCGTTCTGCGAGCGAACATGCGGTACGCGGGCGCGCTGCGCATCGACCACGTCATGGCCTTGATGCGGCTGTATCTGGTCCCGCCGGGCAGCGACGCGACGCAGGGCGCGTACGTGCACTACGCATTCGACGCGATGCTCGCGGCGGTTGCGATCGAAAGCCGGCGCAACCGCTGCCTCGTCATCGGCGAAGACCTCGGCACCGTGCCCGCCGCGGTCCGCGCCGCGCTCGCTGCCGCCGGCGTGCTGTCGTACAAGGTGCTGTACTTCGAACGCGACGCGGATGGAGGATTTCGAGCGGCGGCCGACTTTCCCGCGCTTGCGTTGGTGGCCGCATCGACCCACGATCTGCCGACGCTGGCCGGCTGGTGGGAGGCGCGCGATCTGGCGCTGCGCGAGTCGCTGTATCTGTATCCGAGCGCTGAGCTGGCGGCCGCGCAGCGCGCGCAACGCGCGCGCGACCGGCCGGCGCTGCTGCGCACGCTCGAACGCGAAGGCCTGCTCGGCGCTCAGAGCGAGCCTCCGCAGTCGGTCGACGAGCGCCTCGCCGGCGCGATTCACGCGCACATCGCGCGCACGAACGCGGCGGTCGCCGTCGTGCAGCCGGACGACATTTTCGGCGCGCGCGAGCAGGTCAACCTGCCCGGCACGACGAGCGAACATCCGAACTGGCGGCGCAGGCTCGAGGTGCCGCTGGAGCGCTGGGGCGAGGATTCGCGCTTCGTTGCCTGTGCGGCGGCGTTCGCCGCCGCACGCCCGCGCGCGACCGCGCCGGCCGAGCCGCCGCCGACGGTCGTTCCGCGCGCAACGTATCGGCTGCAACTGAGCCGCGACTTCACGTTCGCGCAGGCGACGGCGGTCGTGCCGTATCTGGCCGCGCTCGGCGTGTCGCACGTGTGCTGCTCGCCGTACCTGCGCGCGCGCGCCGGCAGCCGCGACGGGCGCGACATCGTCGACCATCGCGCGCTCAATCCGGAGATCGGCACCTGCGCCGACTTCGAAGCTTTGGTCGCCGCGCTGCGCGCGCACGGCATGGGGCAGATCGCCGAGGTGGTGCCCGATCTCATGGGCGTGCTACGCGCGGACAACGCGTGGTGGCTCGACGTGCTGGAAAACGGTCCGGCGTCGGCGTACGCCCGCTTCTTCGACATCGACTGGACGCCGATCGACCCGGCGCTGCGCGGCAAGGTCCTGCTGCCGGTGCTCGGCGACGACTACGGTCGCGTGCTCGAACGCGGCGAGCTCTGGCTGGTGTTCGACGCGGAGGCCGGCGGCTTCGCGGTGCTGTACTTCGAACACCGCTTTCCGCTCGACCCGCGCACGTACCCAGCGCTGCTCGCCGCGGCCGCGAACGACGCATCCGCCGGTCCGACCGCGCGAGCGGCGCTCGCGGATCTCGCTGCGGCGTTCGACCGGCTCGCGCCGCGCGATTCGCCCGACGCCGGCGCGGTCGCTGCGCGTCGCAGCGACGCGCCGCGCCTGCAACGGTGGCTCGCGCAACTCGTCGTCAGGCATCGCTGGTTGCGGCCGGCGCTCGAGGCGGCGTGCCGCGCGCACGGCGCGGGCGAGGCGTTGCACGCGTTGCTCGAAGCGCAGGCATACCGGCTCGCGCCGGCGAGCGTCGCGGGCGACGAGATCAATTACCGGCGCCTCTTCGACGTCAACGATCTGGCGGCGCTGCGCGTGGAAGACGAAGCCGTTTTCGAGGCCACACACGCGAAGCTGCTCGCCTGGACCGCGCGTGGCGCCATCGACGGGTTGTGCATCGATCATGTGGACGGCTTGCTCGATCCGCGGCAGTACTTCGAGCGGCTGCAGCGCGCGCACCTGTGCGCAGCCGGTGTCGCGGCCGAACGCATCGAGGCGCTGCTCGGCGCCGAACCCAGGCCGCTGTACGTCGTCGCCGAGAAGATCCTTGCCGCGCACGAAGACCTGCGCGGCGACTGGGCGGTGCACGGTACGACCGGCGATCGCTTCGCCGGCGAGATCAACGGCCTGCTGGTCGACGGCACCAGCCGCCGGCGGATCGACCGCGCGTGGCGTGCGTTCGTCGGCAGCGAGGCCGGCGACTGGGACGACGTCGCCTACGCCGGCCGGCGCGAAGCGATGGCCGGCGCGCTTTCCGGGGAGCTGACGGTGCTGACGCGCCGGCTGCTGCAGCTCGCGCGTGCGGATGGGCGCACGCGCGACTTCACGCAGACCGCGCTGCGCGAGGCGCTCGCCGCGGTCGCGGCGTCCTTTCCCGTCTACCGCACGTACATCGTCGACGAACCGAGTGCCGCCGACCGCCGCGACATCGACTGGGCAATCGGGCGTGCACGGGTGCGCAGCCGCGCGGCCGACCCCGGCATCTTCGACTTCGTCCACGCCGCGCTGCTCGGCCGGGCGGCGGACGGTCCGTCCGCCGAAGCGCTCGCCTTCGCGCGCCGCTTCCAGCAGTTCACAGCGTCCGTCGCGGCAAAGGGCATCGAAGAGACGGCGTCGTCTCGCTTCAACCGGCTGCTGTCGCTCGCCGACGTGGCCGCCGATCCGCAGACCTTCGGCATCGGTGTGGCCGCCTGGCATGCGGCCGGTCGCGACCGCGGACAGCGCTGGCCGCATACGATGCTGGCGACCTGCACGCGTGACTCCAGGCGTTCGGAGGACGTACGCAACCGGCTGAACGTGATCTCGGAGCTGCCGGCGGCATGGCGTCTGGCGGTGCGGCGCTTCTGCCGACTGAATCGACGCTTTCACCATATCGTCGACGGTGCGCGAGCGCCGTCGGCGAACGACGAATACGCGCTGTATCAGCTTCTGGCGGGCACCGTGCCGAGCGACGAGCTCGACGAAACGGCGCTCATTCGCTGGCGCGAGCGCGTGCTCGCGGCGTGGCTCAAGGGCGCGCGCGAAGCAAAGCTGCACACGAGCTGGACCCGTCCGAACCCCGAGTACGAAGAAGCGCTGAAGAACTTCGTCGAAGGGGCGCTTGCGCGCACGCACGACAACCCGTTCCTCGACGCGCTGCGCGAGGCGGCGGCGCCGCTCGCCTGGTTCGGCCAGTTGAACAGCGTGACGATGGCGCTCGCGAAGTTCACCTCGCCTGGCGTTCCCGACATCGATCAGGGCAACGAGACGATGACACTGCGGCTCGCCGATCCGGACGACCGCGCGCCGGTGGACTTCGCTGCGCTGCGCGCCTCGCTGGCCGATCTGCAGCGGTTGGCGGCGCGCTTGCCCGAGACTGCGCCGACGTTGCGCGAAGTGTTCGCGAACGGTCTGGCCAAGCTGTGGGTGACGTGGCGCTCGCTCGCGCTGCGGCGCGAGCGCGCCGCGCTGTTCGAGCGCGGCGAATACGTGCCGCTGCAAGCCAGTGGCGCCAAGGCCGCCCACGTCGTCGCTTTTGCCCGTCGGCTCGGCGACGAAGTCGCGATCGTGATTGCCGGCCGGCTGTATGCGCGGCTCGGCGCGGCCGTCGGCGAACTGCCGCTCGGCGCAGCGGTCTGGGACGACACGGCGGTCGACCTGTCGCCGCTCGGGTCACCGGGGCCGATGCGTGACGCGCTCAGCGGTGCGACACTCGAAATCGGTGCCACGCTGCCGCTTGCCGTGGCGTGGAACGGGTTTCCCGGCGCCTTGTGGGTGTATGGCCATACGCCGAATCTCGATCGCACGGTGAGGGAGGAATGACGATGATGTTCGTAGCGATGTTGCCGAATGCAGCCGCGCGGCCGCACCGGCGATGTCTCGACCGGGGTCGCAGCGACGACAGCGGCCGGTGCGCCGCGACTGCGAGGACACCTTGAACGTTCGCGGAGACGCACGACGCAGCGGCGAGCGCGCCGGATCGGCGGGCGGACCGTTGACGAGTCACGACGTCTACCTGCTGCGCGAAGGCACGCATACGCGTCTGTACCGCAGGCTCGGCTGCCATCTGAACGCGCGCGGCGCGCACTTTGGCGTCTGGGCCCCGAACGCCGAGCGCGTGAGCGTGATCGGCGATTTCAACGGCTGGGATGCTCAGGCGAGCCCGCTCGCGCCGCGCGCCGACGGCTGCGGCGTGTGGGAAGGGGAGGTCGCGGGCGTTCAGCCGGGGCACGGGTACAAATACCGCATCGTCACGCGCGCCGGCGAGGCGCTGGACAAAGCCGACCCGTTCGCGTTCTTCGCCGAGATGCCGCCCGCCACCGCCTCGCGCGCATGGACGCTCGAGTACGCATGGGGCGACGACGAGTGGATGGCCGGGCGCCGCCGCCGCAACGCGCTCGACGCGCCGATGGCGATCTACGAGGTGCACCTCGGTTCGTGGCGGCGCGATGCGCACGGCCACTGGCTCGGTTATCGCGAACTCGCGCATCAACTCGCCGACTACGCGAGTCAGATGGGCTTCACGCACGTCGAGCTGATGCCGGTGACCGAACACCCGTTCTACGGTTCATGGGGCTACCAGTGCACCGGCTACTTCGCGCCGACCGCGCGGTACGGCACGCCGCAGGACTTCAAGTATTTCGTCGACGTGCTGCACCGCGCCGGCATCGGCGTGATCCTCGACTGGGTGCCTTCGCACTTTCCGGCCGACGCGCACGGGCTGGCGCGCTTCGACGGAACGTACCTGTACGAGCACCAGGACCCGCGGCAGGGCTTCCATCCGGAGTGGAACTCGTCGATCTTCAACTACGGCCGGCACGAGGTGCGCGCCTTCCTGCTGTCGAGCGCGTTGTTCTGGCTCGACGAGTACCACGTCGACGGGCTGCGCGTCGACGCGGTGGCGTCGATGCTGTATCTGGACTACGCGCGCAGGCAAGGCGAGTGGATCCCCAACCGTTACGGCGGGCGCGAGAACCTGGAGGCGATCGAGTTCCTGCGCATGCTCAACGAATCCGCCTACCGCGACCACCCCGACGTGCAGCTGATCGCGGAGGAATCGACCGCCTGGCCGATGGTGTCGCGGCCGGTGTATCTGGGCGGCCTGGGATTCGGGCTGAAGTGGAACATGGGCTGGATGCACGACACGCTCGCGTACATGCAGCAGGATCCGATCCATCGCCGCTACCACCACGACAAGCTCACGTTCTCGCTGCTGTACGCGTTTCACGAGAACTTCGTGCTGCCGCTGTCGCACGACGAGGTCGTCTACGGCAAGGGCTCGCTCGTCGGCCGCATGCCCGGCGACACATGGCAGCAGTTCGCCAATCTGCGGCTGCTGTTCGGCTACATGTGGACGCATCCCGGCAAGAAGCTGCTGTTCATGGGTGGCGAGTTCGGCCAGCGGCCGGAGTGGAACCACGACGCGGCGCTCGAGTGGTTCGTGCTCGAGCATGTCGAGCAAGCCGGCGTGCAGCGCTGGGTCAAGGATCTGAACCGCCTGTATCGCAACGAACCGGCGCTGCATCAGTTCGATTTCGATGCACGCGGCTTCGAATGGATCGACTGCGAGGACCGCGACGCGAGCGTTCTTTCGTTCCTGCGCCGCGCCGCCGACGGAGCCGAGCTGCTCGTGGTGTGCCACTTCACGCCGGTGCCGCGCTTCAACTACATCGTCGGTGCGCCGGCGGGTGGCCGCTGGCGTGAGCTGCTGAACAGCGATGCGCGCGACTACGGCGGCAGCGGAATGGGCAATTTCGGCGCGGTCGAGGCCGCCTCGGTGAGGGCGCACGGCCGGCCGTTTTCGCTGTCGCTCACCTTGCCTCCGCTCGCGATGCTGGTCTTCGCACGCGATCGGAACGAGGGCTGACGCGGCCCGAACGCGGCGCCGGACCGTTCGACCTGCACTTCGTCTGCGCGCTTCGCCGCTGGCGGCGGTTGCCGCGACGCCGGCGATGGATCCGCACTCAGCCGTTCGCTTCGACCGTTGGCGCGCTCGCCGCACCCGCGAGGATGCGCGCCAGCCCGCGCAGCGCGAGGTCGTCGGAATCGACGCGATAACACGGCACGTCGCGCAGCAGCGCGTTGAAGCGGCCCTTGTCCTCGAAGCCGTCACGCAGCGCCGTCGCGTCGAAGGCACGGCCGAGGCCCTTCAGAACGCCGCCGGTGAGGTAGACGCCGCCGGTCGCGCCGAACGCGAGCGCGACATCGCCGGCAAATTCGCCGAGCGCGCGCGAAAATGCGCTCGCCGCGCGCAGCGCGGCTGCCTCGCCGGCTTGCGCAGCCGCTGCGACGGCTGCAGGCGCGCGAGCCTCGTCGGCGCCGCGCGCCGCCGCGTCGAACAGCGCGAGTCCGTCGCCGCACAACAGACGTTCCCACGAGACGCGGCCGAAACGCCTGTGCGCGCGTTCGTACGCCGATTGCGCGAGCGCGCCGGAAGGGGCGGCGCTCATGTGTCCCGCCTCGCTTGCGATCACGTGCTCGCGCCCGTCCAGCCGTGCGATCGCTGCCGCGCCCAATCCGGTGCCGGGCCCGAGAACGACCGACATGCCCGCGGCCCGCGCGCTGCCGCCGACAGGCGTGCGCTCGCTGGGCGCGAGTCCGCCGATACCGGCGGCGGCCGCGACGAAGTCGTTCGCCACGAGAAGCCGCGACAGGCCGAGCGCCGCACGCAGGCCGTCCGCGGTGAAAGTCCAGTCGCGATTGGTCATCCGCATCGCGCCCGTGCCGACGGGCAGCGCGAACGCGAGCAGCGCCTGCCGCGCAGCCGGCGCGACGTCGCGCCGGTAGCGGTCGATCAGCGCAGCGAGATCGGCGAAGTCGTCGTTGTCATAGCGTGCGAAGCCCTCGAGCCCGGCGGCGGTCCAGCGCGCGAAGCGCGCGTGCGTGCCGCCGATGTCGCCGACGATCCACTCGGCGTTGCCTTGCGGCGGACGTTGCGTGGTACCCATGCGGCGAGTCTGCCACGCGGCGCGGCGTCAGAGCGCGACGCCGGGCGCGAGCAGTCCGTGGGTTTCCGGATGGCGCCGCATGTACGCGCGCACGTACGAGCATTGCGGCGCGACCTTCAGTCCGCTTGCCGCCGCATGATCGAGTGCGGCGCGCACCAGTGCGGCGGCGATTCCGCGGCCCTCGAGCGCCGGGGCGACCTCGGTATGAAAGATGCGCATCACGCCGCCGTCGAGCCGGTAATCGGCGCGACACAACAAACCTTCGATGCGCGCCTCGAAGCGCGAGGCGGATGCGTTGTGAACGACTTCGAACGGCGTGCGCATGGCGCAAGTCTGCCACGCGCGCGGTCGCAGTCGGTCGCGCCTCTTGCCGAGCGCGATTTCACGGCGAGCGCCGGCGAGCGACTTCGCGTTTCGTCGTGCCTCGGCGGCGCGGGGCTGCGGCTCAGCGCGTTCGCCGGAACGCCGCCTGCAGCGCGGGCGGCAGATTGCTGCGCACGTTGCCGTCGTCTTCGCGGCGCGGCGCGCGGTCGTGCCGGGGGGTGCTGTGCGCTGCGCCTTGCGCCGGCTTGGCCGGACGCGGCGGGTGCGCTGCGTGGCTGCGCTTCGGCTGCGCTTCGGCCGGGCGCGGGTGGCGATGCTCGCTGCGCTGGGACTCGGCGGATCGCGCTGCGTGCCGGACCGGCGCGTGCGGTTTCGCGGCTCGCTGCTGAGGCCGCGCGGGTTGGCGCTCATCCTCCACCGGGATCGTCCCCGGTTTGCCGGCCTCGAATCCGGGCACGACGACGCGTGCGATGGGCTTTTTCAGCAACCGCTCGATGTCGCGCAGAAAGGCGTACTCGTCGGGCGACACCAGCGACACCGCATGCCCCGGGCTGCCGGCGCGGCCGGTGCGGCCGATGCGGTGCACGTAATCCTCGGGCACGTTCGGCAGCTCGTAGTTGACCACATGCGGGAGCTGCTCGATGTCGAGCCCGCGCGCGGCGATGTCGGTGGCGACCAGCACGCGCACGCTGCCGCCCTTGAAGCCGGCGAGCGCACGCGTACGCGCGCCTTGGCTCTTGTTGCCGTGGATCGCCGCCGCTGCGAGCCCGTCCTTGTTGAGCTGCTCGGCGAGCCGGTTGGCGCCGTGCTTCATTCGCGTGAAGACCAGCACCTGGCGCCAGTCGCCCTGCGCGATCAGGTCGCGCAGCAGTGCGCGCTTGCGCTCCTTGGCGACAGGATGGACGACCTGCGTGACGAGTGCGGACGCCTCGTTGCGGCGCGCGACTTCGACGGTGGCCGGGTCGTGCAGCAGCCCGTGCGCGAGCGCGCGGATCTCGTCGGAGAACGTCGCGGAAAACAGCAGGTTCTGGCGCTTCTTCGGCAGTTGCGCGAGCACGCGCTTGATGTCGGGGATGAAACCCATGTCGAGCATGCGATCGGCTTCGTCGAGCACGAGCACCTCGACCTTCGACAGATCGACCGTGCGTTGGCCGACGTGGTCGAGCAACCGTCCCGGCGTGGCGACCAGGATGTCGACGCCGCGTTTCAGCGCCGCGATCTGCGGCACGATGCCCACGCCGCCGAAGATCACCGCCGACGAAACGCGCAGATGGCGGCCGTAGGTGCGCACCGCCTCCTCGACCTGCGCGGCGAGTTCGCGGGTGGGCGCGAGCACGAGCGCGCGCACGGTATTCGGCGCGGCCTTGTGCGGATGCGCGGCGAGCCGCTGCAGGATCGGCAGCGTGAAACCCGCCGTCTTGCCGGTGCCCGTCTGCGCGGCGGCGAGCACGTCGCGGCCGGCGAGGATCAGCGGAATCGCCTGCGACTGGATCGGCGTCGGTTGCGTGTAGCCCTCGTCGGCAACGGCGCGAACGAGTGCGGGCGCGAGCCCGAGGCTCTGGAAATCTGAACTCAAGACATTCTCCTGAAGCACGGCCTGTGCGCATCGAGCGCAGAACCGGTTCAGGCAAATGCGATGAAGGGGAACTTTCGGGGAAACCGCGAGATTCGCCGAAGCGAACCTGCGAAGGACCACGAGGAACAGGTGCCAACCGGAACGACATGCACCTGGAACGGGCTGCACTATACACGACCCGGACCGGTCGAGCCGGCGAATTGGCGCGCTCCGACCGGGTAGTTCGCAGCGCGATGCGCGCCGTCGCGGCTTGCGGGCAGCCGGGCGCCGCCGCTTCCGCCGCACAGAACGGCTTGTACCGGCTTATACGCGCGTATAAGCTCGCGCGATGGACGGCGGTACGTCGGCGGTCGCCGCGGGGGCGACCCGCGAAAGGCTGCTGCGCAGCGGACTGCAGCTTGCGCGCCGCGGCGGACTGCGCGCGCTCACGGTACGCGGCGTGGCGGCGCGCGCACGCGTCAACCTCGGTTCCTTCGTCTACCACTTCGGCAGCCGCGACGCCTTCGTCGGCGAGCTGATCGAGCGCTGGTACGCGCCGCTGCTCGCGCAACTGGAAGTCGCCGCGCACGAGGCGGTTGCGCCGCGCGAACGGCTGCGCCGGCTCGTGCTGCGGGTGGCGGACTGGGTCGTCACCAACCGCGAATTCCTGTCGCAGCTCGTGATGGACGCCTCCGCCGGCGAGCGCGCCGCGCAACGCTTCCTGCGCTCGCTCGGCGAGCGCCACCCGGTGCTGGTGCTACAGGCGATCCGCGACGCGCAGCGCGCGCGCGAACTGCGCGCCGAGGAGCCGCTGCACGTGCTGCTGTTCGTCGTCAGCGCGCTCGGCGTGCCGGTGCTGCTCGCGCAGGGGCTGGGCCGGCGCGGCATGCTGCCGCCGGAGTTCGCGCGTGCGCTGCAGTCGTTTGCGCTCGAACGTGCGCAGATCGAACGGCGGCTCGACTGGGTGCTGCGCGGGCTCGCGCCCGGGGAGGAAACATGAAGGCTCGTCTGCGTTCGCCGCGCAGCGCCTCGCTTCTGCTGGTGCTCGCGCTCGCGGCGTGCGGTGCGCGCGACGACGGCCGCTTCACCGGCTACGCGGAGGCGGATCTCGTGTACGTCGCGCCGGGGATCGCCGGCACGCTGCAGTCGCTTGCGGTCGCGCGCGGGCAGCGCGTCGCGAAGGACGCGGTGCTGTTCGCGCTCGACAGCGACGCCGAGGCGGCCGCACGCGCCGCGGCCGAGGCGCGGCTCGCCGCGGCAGCGGCGCAAGCGGCGAATCTGCGCAAGGGCCGCCGTCCGGCCGAAGTGCGCGCGATCGAGCAGCAGCTCGCGCAGGCGCGCGCGAGCCTGGAGGCGTCGACCGCGCAACTGCTGCGCAACGAAAAACTCGTGGAGCAGGGCTTCCTGTCGCCGCTGCAGCTCGACACGCTGCGCAGTGCGCGCGAGCGCGACGCAGCGCGCGTGCGCGAGCTGCAGGCGCAGCTTGTCGTCGCGCGAGAGGCGGCGCGCCCCGACGAGATCGCCGCGGCCGACGCGCAGCGGCGCGCCGCCGCGTTCGAAGTCGAGCAGTCGCGCTGGCGCGAAGAGCAGAAGCGCCGCGTCGCGCCTGCCGACGCGCTGGTATTCGACGTGCTGTTCCGCGTCGGCGAGTGGGTGCCGGCCGGCGCGCCGGTCGTCGCGCTGTCGCCCGACGGCGGGCTGAAGCTGCGTTTTTTCGTGCCGCAGCCGCAGCTTGCGCGCATTCGCGTCGGCAGCCGCGTCGAAGTGAGCTGCGACGGCTGCCCGCCGGGGCTCGACGCGGTCGTCACCTTCGTCTCGCCGCAGGCGGAGTTCACGCCGCCGGTGATCTACAGCAACGAGCGGCGAAGCAAGCTCGTGTTCCTGGTCGAAGCGCGTCCTTCGGACGCGGCGCGCGCACTGCTCAAGCCCGGGCAGCCGGTCGACGTGCGTCTCGCGGCGGAGGCCGGCAAGTGACGGGCGAGCTCGCGATCGACGTACGCGGACTGACCAAGCGCTACGACGGCCGCGCGGTCGTCGACGATCTGGCGATCCGGGTACCGCGCGGACGCATCTGCGGGTTCGTCGGCCCGAACGGCAGCGGCAAGACGACGACGATCCGCATGCTGTGTGGGCTGCTGACGCCGGACGCCGGCGAAGGCACCTGCCTCGGCTTCGACATCCGCCGCGAGTCGCGCCGGATCAAGCTGCGCGTCGGCTACATGACGCAGCGTTTCGGCCTGTACGAAGATCTGTCGATCGAGGAGAACCTGCGCTTCGTCGCGCGCGTCTACGGGCTGCCGGACGTGAAGGGCGCTGCCACCGAAGCGCTCGACGCCCTCGGGCTCGCCGAACGGCGCACGCAACTCGCAGGCACGCTGTCGGGCGGCTGGAAGCAGCGGCTCGCGCTCGCGGCCTGCCTGCTGCACAAACCGCAGCTTCTGCTGCTCGACGAACCGACCGCCGGCGTCGATCCGCAGGCGCGGCGCGATTTCTGGGCGCACATCCATCAACTCGCCGCCGAAGGCATGACGGTGCTCGTCAGCACGCATTACATGGACGAAGCCGAGCGCTGCCATCAGATCGCCTATATCTCGCTCGGCCGCCTGCTCGCGGTGGGCACCGCCGAGGAGATTCTGGCGGCGGCCAATCTGCGCACCTGGGAGGCCACCGGCGCCGGGCTGCAGCGGCTCGCCGCACGGCTCACGGCGGCCGACTGGCTGGTCATTCCTTTCGGCACGCGGCTGCGCGTGACCGGCGAGGCGGGCGCGGACCTTCCCGCCTGGCTCGCGCGGCAGCCGGAGCGATTCGACTGCGAAGTCCGCGAGGTCGCCTCCGGCCTCGAAGACCTGTTCATCTGGCTGATGCGCCATGACCGAGCCCGCAATCGCTAACCGGCTGCCGCGGCTTTCGTGGCGGCGTGTGTGGGCGGTGCTCGTCAAGGAGTTCACGCAACTAAAACGCGAAAGGCTCACCTTCGCGATGGTGCTCGGCATCCCGATCCTGCAGCTCGTACTGTTCGGCTACGCGATCAACACCGACCCGAAGCAGCTGCCGACCGTCGTCGTCGCCGCGGACGCGAGCCCCTATGTGCGCAGCATCGTGCGTGCGGTCGAAAACACCGGCTACTTCCGCGTGTTCGCGACGGTGACCGACGGCGAGGCCGAGGCGCTGATCGCCGCCGGCGGCGCGCAGTTCGCGCTCGTGTTTCCGTCGGACTTCAGCACGCGGCTGGCGCGCGGCGAACGGCCGGCGCTGGCGGTCTACGCGGATGCAACCGACCCGTCGGCCACCGGTGCCGCGCTGGCGGCGCTCGTGCAGTTGCCGCAGACCGCGCTCGCGCACGACCTGCGCGGCCCGCTCGCCGGCCTGCGGCCCGACGCGCCGCCGTTCGAGGTCATCCTGCACCGCCGCTACAACCCGGAAGGCATCACGCAGTACAACGTCGTGCCGGGTCTGATCGGCGTGATCCTGACGATGACGCTGGTGCTGATGACCGCGATGGCGATCACGCGCGAGCGCGAGCGCGGAACGCTGGAGAACCTGCTCGCCACGCCGGTGCGGCCGCTCGAGGTGATGGTCGGCAAGATCCTGCCGTACATGCTGATCGGCTACGTGCAGGTGCTGGTGATCTACGCGGCGGCGCGCCTGCTGTTCGCGGTGCCGATGTTCGGCAGTTTCGCGTTGCTGTCGGCGGCGCTGCTGCTGTTCATGCTCGCGCTGCTGTCGATCGGCTTCACGTTTTCCACGCTCGCCGTCTCGCAGGTGCAGTCGATGCAGATGACGCTGTTCTTCTTCCTGCCGAACGTGCTGCTGTCGGGCTTCATGTTCCCGTTCCGCGGCATGCCGCAATGGGCGCAGTGGATCGGCGAGATCCTGCCGCTGACCCACTTCCTGCGCATCGTGCGCGCCGTGATGCTGAAGGGCGCCGGGCTCGCGGACGTGGCTGCGCACGCGCTGCCGATCGCCGTGTTCATCGCCGTCGTCGGCGCGATCGCGCTGAAGCGCTACCGGCAGACGCTCGATTGAGTTCGCTGCGGCGCCGCTTCGGCACGCCTGAGGCGAACCGATTGCGCTTGCATGCTTTGCCTGTCTTCGTGGCGAGCACATCGGCCGTGGACGCCCGCGGCTGGCGCCCACGCGGGGGCCGCGGAGAGCGTCTGCTCGATGTTCCGCGCCGTCCGTATTGAAGGCGCGGTGGTCGGACCATGTTCAGCCGAGCGGCTGCGTGCGCGCTTCGAGCCAGGCTCTCGCGTCGCCCGCGACGTGCGGCCAGATGCGCGCGCGGACCATCGCGTGGTAGCCGTCCAGCCAACCGACTTCGTCGTCGGCAAGCAGGCTGCGCTCGATGCAGCGCGCATCGATCGGGGCGAGCGTGAGCGTCTCGAACTTCAGGAATTCGCCGAACTCGGTCGTCTCGGCCGGCACGTTCAGTACGAGGTTCTCGATCCGTACGCCCCATTTGCCCGGCCGGTACAGTCCCGGCTCGTTGCTGGTGATCATGCCGGGCTCCATCGCGGTGGCCGGCTCCGGCGCCAGATGCGGCGTGATGCCGTGCGGTCCTTCGTGCACGTTCAGAAAATAGCCGACGCCGTGGCCGGTGCCGTGGCCGTAGTCGAGCCCCGCCGCCCATAGCGGCGCACGCGCGATCGTGTCGAGCAGCGGCGACTTCGTGCCGCGCGGAAACCGCGCCAGCGACAGCCGGATCATGCTTTTGAGCACCAGCGTGAAGTCGCGTTTGTGTTCGTCACCGATGCGTCCGACCGGGACGACGCGCGTGATGTCGGTCGTGCCGTATTCGTACTGCCCGCCAGAGTCGATCAGCAGCAGCCCGTCGCGGACCGCGCCCGGCTCGCAGATGACCGCGTGCGATTCGGGCGTGGCACGGTAGTGCGGCATCGCGCCGTTGGCGTTGAAGCCCGCGATCGTCGCGAAGCTCGGGCAGACGAATCCGGGCTTGCGCGCCCGCGCGGCGGTGACGCGTTCGTCGATCGTCAGTTCGGTGATCCATTCGCGTCCGAGCGCCGCTTCGAACCAGGCGAAGAATTCCGCGAGTGCCGCGCCGTCGACTTCCATCGCGTGGCGGATGTGCTCGATCTCGGCCGCGTTCTTGCGCGCTTTCGCGACGGTGGTCGGATTGATCGCTTCGATCACCTTGACATTCGCCGGAACCGCCCGCAGCAGTCCGTAGGTCACGCGCCGCGGGTCGACCAGCAGCGTGCTGCCTGCCGGCAGCCGCGCGAGGGCCGGCGCGGCCCACTCGTACGGGCGCAGGTCGAAACCTTCGGCTTCGAGCTTTTCGGCGAGCGCCGGCGGGACCTTGCCTTCGGCGACGAAAAGCTGCGCGCGCTGCGGCCCGATCAGCGCGTGGCCGACGAATACCGGGTTGTACGCGACGTCGGCGCCGCGCAGGTTGGTGAGCCACGCCAGATCGTCCAGCGTCGAAATCAAGTGCCAGTCGGCGCCGGCCTTGCGCATCTGCTCGCGCAGTGCAGCGAGCTTCTCCGTGCGTGCCACCGGCGCATACGGCGCGCGATGCTCGAACACCGCGGCCTGCGGCAGGCGCGGCCGATCGCGCCAGACCGCGTCGAGCAGGTCGACATCGGTGCGCAGCTTCACGCCTTTCGCGGCGAGCGCCGCCTCGAGCGCACGCGCGGCGGCGAGCGCAAGCACGGTGCCGTCCACACCGACCGTGCCGCCGGCCGGCACGTTGGCCGCGAGCCAGTCGACGTACGCCGCGCTGGCCGCCGCAGTGATCTTCATCAGCGCGATGCCGGTACCGGTCAACTGCGTTTCGGCCTGCACCCAGTAGCGGCTGTCGACCCACAGCCCGGCGAAGTCGTGCGCCACGACCAAGGTGCCGACCGAGCCGGTGAATCCGGACAGCCACTCTCGCGCTCGCCAGCGGTCGGGCAGGTACTCGGACAGATGCGGATCGGACGACGGCACCAGCCAGGCATCGATCGCGTGCTGCCGCATGGCCTGCCGAAGGCCGTCGAGCCGCGCGCGCACCTGCACGCGGGAGGAGTCGAGCGTATCCATGCGAGTCGCCGAAAGGAAAGCCGATGCGGCAGTGTAACGGCGCGCGTCGCACCGCTCGTCCCGCGCGGGTCGCGGCTCAGCTTCGCTTCAACGCCGCGCTGCCGATGTACGCGCCGAAACTTTCGCACCAGATCGTCACCGTGTGGAACCTGGCGAGGTCGATGCCGGAGGGCAGCGCGTAGTTCTGTGCCCCCTTGAACGACTTGAGTTTCGCGATCCGCACGCGCGCCGCGTCGGCCTCGAAGTCGCGCTCGTCGCCGACCGGGCGCGTGTTCAGATGGATCCAGTAGTTTGGCCCCGGCCCCGCCTCGAAATCCGCCTCGAGCCGGAGCACCTGCCCATGCGCGGTCGATACGAACGCGCCGCTGCCGTTGGCCCAGTGGATCGAGTCTCGCCCGGGCGCGTTCGCGTCGAAGACGAAAGTCGTCCGCGCGGCGGCGCCCGCGTCGATCGGCGCCGGCGCCGCGTCATCGGCCGGCGCCGGCGGAAAGAGAAAGGGAAAGGCGATCAACATCGCCGCTGCCCCGGCCAGCGCGCCGAACGCGCCGCCGAGCCCGAACGTCACGATCCGCGATCGCCACATGGTCCACTCCTCGGTGCCGTGATGCCGCTGTTGGTCGCGCGCAGGTGCCCGACCTTACTGCGCGGTTTGAATCCGCAGCCCAGGTCGGCGACGATTCGCACCGTGAAGCGGCTCCTGTCCCTGCTGCTGCTTGCCGTGCTGCTGCTGTCGGCGCTGCTGGTCGCCGTGCCCGACCGCGCTTCGCCCGAGCGCGAAGCGTCTTTTCATCCGCCGTTTCGGGCCGGCGGCGCGGCAACGCGCGTGATCGACGGCGACAGCTTCGTGCTCGCTTCGGCCGAGCGCGGCGAGTTCCGCGTGCGCTTGCACTCGGTCGACGCCCCCGAGTCGACGCAGGCACACGCTGCCGAGTCGAGGCGCGCGCTCGAGGAACTGCTGCGGGGGCGAAGCATCGACGTGGAGTGCTACAAGACCGACGCGCGCGGCCGCGAAGTCTGCCGTGTCTACGCGGGGTCGATCGACGTCGGGCGCGAACTGGTTGGCCGCGGCGCCGCCTGGCACTTCGACCGCTATGCCGACGAGCAGACCTTCGGCGAGCGGAGCGAACTGGCGCGGCTCGAGGCGCGCGCTCGGCGCGAGCACATCGGCTTGTGGGCCGCCGCCGACGCGATGCCGCCATGGGAGTGCCGCGCGCGGCTGCGCGAGCTGAAGGCCTGCCGTTGAAGGCCGACGCCGCGGGGCCGCCAGTTGACGCCGGCGCGGCCCGCCCCCAGATTGATCTGGCGTCACGCCGAGCGCTTCGCACGCGCGCGCGGTGCCGCAGTCGAACCCCGCGCGGCGGAACCCCGCAACGATCCGACAAGACCACGGAGAACGACCATGCGTTTGCCTCAACCTCCGCAGCCGCGCGCGCTGATCCTCGCGGCCGCGCTGATCGCCGCGCTCGGCGCGGGGCTGGCGACCGTCGTCGCGCAGAGCCCGCCGCGCGTCGAACCGCGCGCGGTGCAGCCGCGCGGGCCGCTGCTGCCGCACGAGCAGTCGCTGGTCGCCCTGTTCGAGAACGCCGCACCGTCGGTCGCCTACATCACGACCGAGGTGCTGCAGCCGCGCGGCTTTTTCAGCGCCGAGGTGGCGCAAGGCGCGGGCAGCGGTTTCGTGTGGGACACGGCGGGTCACGTGGTGACGAACAACCACGTCGTCGCGGGCGCGCGTCGGGTTTTCGTTCAGCTCGATGCGGGCGACCCGATCGAGGCGCGGCCGGTGGGTTTCGCACCTGAATACGACCTCGCGGTCGTCAAGCTGGCGCGCGTGCCGAAGGACATCCGGCCGATTCCGCTCGGCACTTCGCGCGACCTGAAAATCGGCCAATCGGTCTACGCGGTCGGCAATCCGTTCGGACTGCAGCGCACGCTGACGCACGGCATCGTCAGCGCGCTGGACCGCGAGCTGCCGACGATCGAAGGCTATCGCGAAGTCGCTGGCGTGATCCAGACCGACGCCGCGGTCAATCCGGGCAACTCGGGCGGTCCGCTGCTCGACAGCGCGGGCCGGTTGATCGGCGTGAACACGGCGATCCGTTCCGCCAGCGGCAATTCGGCGGGTGTGGGGTTCGCGATCCCCGTGGACCTGGTCAACCGAATCGTGCCTGCATTGATTGCGCGTGGCCGAGCGCCGCTGCCCGGCATCGGCATCGAGCCGGTGCGGCCCGACCTGGTCGCGCGCGCCGGCATCTCGGGTGTGGTCATCGCCGCGGTCGGGCGCGGCACGCCGGCGGCCGAAGCGGGACTGCAGCCGCTGAATCAGCGCAGCGGCGACCTCGGCGACGTGATCGTCGCGGTCAACGGCCGGCGCGTGGAAACCGTCTCCCAATTCGCCGCCGAACTCGACCGCGTCGGCATCGGTGCCATGGCCGAATTGACCGTCGTTCGCGGCGGCAAGCAGCGCCAGGTGCGCGTGCGGGTGATCGACCTGCGCGCCTAACATGGCTTGGCGAGCTCATATGGACCGCGAACGGGAGCACGACGTCGATGCAGACCTTCGACATCGGACGCGGACAGCTTCTGGTCTTTGCCGGGCGTGATCGTCGGGCGTCTGCCGTCGGCGCCGCGGCGAGCGAACAAAGCCGACGTCGTGCGATTGCGGCTGCGCATGCAGCTGCGGCGAGCGGCGCGGACGCCGCATCCGTTTCCCACCGGAGGTGCGCGATGCGCGCCGCGATTGCTGCAGTGCGTGGCTTGACGGGTGTCAACGCCGCCGGTGCGGACCGACGCATAGTTATTCGATGCTCGCGCGGCCTGCCCGCTCGAAGGCGCGCGGCGCCGCAATGGACGACGCGAAAGGAGGGACGATGAAAATCACTCTGTCTGTCATCAAGGCCGACATCGGTTCGATCGGCGGTCACATCGCGCCGTCGCAGCCCTTGCTGGCGGCAGTGCGTGCGCATGTCGAAGCGAACGCGCAGGGCCTGCTCATCGATCACCGAATCTCGTTTACCGGCGACGACGTCGCGATTTTGATGACGCACCGGCGCGGCGTCGGCGATGAGGCCGTGCATCGGCTGGCGTGGAACGCGTTCGTCGCCGGCACCGAGGTCGCGAAGCGCCAGGGTCTGTACGGTGCCGGACAGGACCTGCTGAAAGACGCGTTCTCCGGCAACGTCAAGGGCATGGGACCGGCGGTCGCCGAGATGGAGTTCGACGAGCGGCCGAACGAGCCGTTCCTGTTCTTCGCTGCCGACAAGACCGATCCGGGCGCGTTCAACCTGCCGCTTTATCTGGCGTTCGCCGATCCGATGAACACCCCCGGGCTGATCCTTTCGCCGAAGATGGCGAAGGGTTTCCGCTTCGTGATCATGGACGTGAACTGCACGGAAGGCGACCGCGTGATCGAGCTGGTTGCGCCCGAGCAGCTATACGACATCGCCGCACTGCTGCGCGATCCGGAACGCTACGTCGTCGAGTCGGTGTGGTCGCGCGCCACCGGCGAGCAGGCCGTCGCCGTCGCCACCTCGCGGCTGCACAACATCGCCGGCAAGTACACCGGAAAGGACGATCCGGTGATGCTGGTGCGCACGCAGATGAATTTCCCGGCCACCGGCGAAGTGCTCACGCCGTACGCCACCGCGCACTACGTCGCCGGTGGCATGCGCGGCTCGCACAACATGCCGCTGATGCCGGTCGGGCTGAACACCGGGACCAGCTACTTCGACGGCCCGCCGCTGGTCAGTTGCGCGGCCTACGCGATGCACGAAGGTCGGCTCACCGACCCGCTCGACGCCTTCGCGCATCCGTTTTGGGACGCCGTGCGCGCGCGTGCCGCCGACAAGGCGATGGAGATGCGGCGCCAGGGCTTCTTCGGCGCGGCGATGCTGCCGATGAGCGAGCTGGAGTACACCGGCATCACCGAAAAGCTGGCCGAACTCGAACCGCGCTTCCGGATGCGCGGCGAAGCGGCCGAACGCAAGGCGGCCTGAACGCGGCCCGCCCGCGTATGCTCGCCGGCGCGGGCGCGGTGCCCGCCCGATGGAGAAATGCATGGCGACGATCACGGCCCCCAGTGGGCTGCAATACGAGGATCTGACGGTCGGCACGGGTGCGGTTGCGCGCAGCGGCAGCGAAGTGCTGGTGCACTACACGGGTTGGCTTGCCGACGGGCGCAAGTTCGATTCGAGCCGGGACCGCGGCGAGCCCTTCGGTTTCGCGCTCGGCAAGGGCAACGTGATCGCCGGCTGGGACGAGGGCGTGGCTGGCATGCGCGTCGGCGGCGTACGCAAGCTGACGATTCCGCCCGCCCTCGGCTACGGTGCGTGGGGCGCGGGAAACGTGATCCCGCCGAATGCGACCTTGGTCTTCGAGGTCGAGCTGCTCGCGATCGATTGACGCGCGTCGCGCGGCTAAGTCGCCTTCGACTCGCGCCGCCACGTCCGCCATAGCCCTTCCGCGGAGTAGATCGCCAGCGCGAGCCAGATCGCTGCGAAACCGAGCGCTTTGCCCGGATCGAATGGCTCGCGGTACAGCCACACGCCGATCAGCAGTTGCAGCGCCGGCGCGATGTACTGCAGCAGGCCCAGCATTGAAAACGGGATGCGCCGCGCGCCGGCGGCGAACGCGAGCAAGGGCAGCGCGGTGACTGGGCCGCCGGCGGCCAGCAGCCAACGCGTCGACGCCGAGCCGTCGACGAATGCGCTGTGCCCGCCGGCGCCGAGCCAGGCGAGATATGCGAGCGCGAGCGGGGCGAGCAGCGCCGTTTCCAGCGCGAGCCCTTCGGCCGCGCCGAGCGATGCCGTCTTGCGCAACAGACCGTAGGCGGCGAAGGAAAACGCGAGTGTGAGTCCGATCCACGGCAACGCGCCCGCATGCCAGGTCAGCCACGCCACGCCGGCTGCAGCGAGCGCGACCGCAATCCACTGCGCAGCGCGCAGCCGCTCGTGCAGCAGTAGCGCGCCGAACGCCACGTTGACCAGCGGATTGATGAAGTACCCCAGGCTCGCGTCGACGACGCGGCCCGCGTTGACGGCCCAGATGTAGACGCCCCAGTTGACCGACACCAGTGTCGCCGTCGCCGCGAAGCGGCCGACGAGCGCAGGCCGCTGCAGCACGGTGCGCAGCCAGGCCCAATGCCGCCGCAGCGCGAGCACCGCCGTGACGAAGGCGAGCGACCAGACCATCCGGTGCGCGAGGATTTCGGTCGCGGCGACGTGCTGCAGCGCCTTGAAGTAGACGGGAAACACGCCCCACAGCACGTAGGCGACGACGGCGTAGGCGATGCCGGCGTTCATCGGACGGGGCGGGGTACGGGCGCGCATTGTGTCAGACGCGCAATACGGCCGGAGTTACTCAGAGTTACGCAAGCTCGTGACACGGCGAACCCACAAGTTCGTTTTGCCCGTGTAAGCACCGGTTCCGTCATCCCGAGCAGCGCGAGGGATCCCGGCATTGCGGGCGGCGGAGATTCCTCGCCTGCGGCTCGGAATGACGAAGGGCGACGAATGCGAGCGCCAGGCGGTCGGTAGTGTCGCGAAGTTTTGTAATGCTCGATAAGATTCAGCAGGAATCCATCTTCAGGAAATCCGGACCGCGATGCGACTGACCGACTACACCGATTACGCGCTACGCACGCTGATGTACCTCGGGGCGCACGCCGACGCGACGGCGACGATCCAGGAGATCGCCCACGCCTACGGCATCTCGAAGAACCACCTGATGAAGGTCGTTCACGAATTCGGCCAGGCGGGCTACATCGAGACGAGCCGCGGCCGCGGCGGCGGCATCCGGCTCGGCCGCCCGGCCAAGGAGATCTCGATCGGCGACGTCGTGCGGCTGGCCGAGGGCGAGTTCACGCTGGTCGAGTGCTTCGGTCCGAACGGCAACCGCTGCGTGATCACGCCTGCGTGCAAACTCAAGAGCGTGCTCAAGCGCGCGCTCGATGCCTACATGGCCGAGCTCGACCGCTACACGCTCGCCGATCTGATCGAAAACCGTGCTGCGCTGGTGAAACTGCTGCCGCGCGCCTGACCGACTCAGACCCACCCGAGCGCGCCGGCGACCGCGCCGGCGGCGATCAGCCACAGCAGGTGGATCCGCGTGCGCCAGATGAGCAGCGCGGCGGCAACCGTCAGCACGAGATGCCGCCAGCCCGGCGTGGCCGCCGCGAGGATCCAGCCGGTGGCCATCAGCAGCGCGATGACGATCGGCGCCATGCCGGCCTTGAACGCCTGCACCGGGCGCCACTCGCGGCGTGCGTGACCCCAGCGCGAAGCGGCCAGCGCCAGCGTCGTCGACGGCAGCATGATCGCAGTGAGCGCCACCAGCGCAGCGACGAGTCCGCCCGCCTGATACCCCATGACCGCGACGAACAACACGTTCGGCCCCGGCGCGGCCTGCGCAATGGCGATCGATGCGTTGAACTGCGCGTCGGTCAGCAGCGCCATGCGGTCGACGAGCACGCGATGCATCTCGGGCGCGACCGTGATCGCGCCGCCGATCGCGAGCAGCGACAGCAGCAGGAAGTGACCGAACAGCGCGGCGAGCTCGCCGGCGGACAGCGGCAGCGCGAACGGACCGCTCATCGCGGCGCGCTCCCGTCGCGCGCGCGCAGCCGCCAGGCGGCGACGGCGCAGGCGATCGCGCCGAGCGCGAGCAGCACACACACCAGCGGTGCGCGCACGAGCGCAACCAGCACGAAGGCCGCGGCGCCGAAGGCGAGACACGCCGGCAGCCCCAGCGCGTTCGCGCGCAGCGCCGGCGCGAGCTTCAGCGCGGTGCCGACGATCATGCCCGCCGCCACCGCGCCCATGCCTTTCAGCGCGCCGGCCACCGCCGACAGCGCCGCGAACTGCGCGTACAGGGCGGTGGCCGCGAGCACGATCGCGAGCGGCAAGGTCATCATGCCGGCCAGCGCGGCGAACGCTCCGCGCCAGCCGAAGAAGCGGTCGCCGACCATCAGCGCGACGTTGCAGACGTTCGGGCCCGGCAGGATCTGACCGATCGCCAGGATCTCGACGAACTGCTCGCGTGTCAGCCAGCGCCGCTGTTCGCACAGCACGCGCTGCGCGACCGCGAGAACGCCGCCGAAGCCCTGCAGCGCGAGCAGCGTGAAGGCGACGAACAATTCGCCCGGCGAGCGCGGGCGTTCGAGCGGTGCGGCTTCGGTCGACATGCCGCGATCGTAATCGCTGCATTGCGCCCCCTGCACCTCCGCGCTTGAAAGGGGAGACAGTGGGATTCCCTTCGATCTCGCCGCTTGCGACCTCTTTGGTAGCGCGCGGCCCTCGCACGTCTCACCGCTTCATCTTCAGCCGCGCGTGCGCCGCGCGCTGCAGCACCTTCCAGCGCGCGACCTGCTGCTTGCGCTCGAGCACGGTCAGCGAGTCGCGCCGCAGCTCGCGCGCGAGCTTGTGGTAGTTCGCGAGCCGATCGGCCGGCACCCCCGCGCGCACCGCGCAGTCCGGTTCGTCCAGATGCCGGCAGTCTCGGAAGCGGCAGCGCGCGGCCAGCGCCGCGATATCGGAGAAGCTCGCATCCAGCGCGTCCTCGTCGGCGTCGGGTCGCAGTCCGCGCAGTCCCGGCGTGTCGATCACGCAGGCGCCGCCGGCGGCGAGCCGCAACGTGCGCGCCGTCGTCGCGTGGCGCCCGCGATGATCGCTGGCGCGTACCGCGCGGGTGACCTGTACGGGACTGCCGACCAGCGCGTTGGTCAGCGTCGATTTGCCGGCGCCTGACGATCCGAGCAGCACGATCGTCTGGCCGGCGCCGAGATAGGGAGCCAGTTCGGCCGTGCACGCCGGATCGAGCGCGTTGACCGCGTGCAGCGGCACCGTCGGCGGCAGCCGTGCGCGCAGCGCAGCGAGCGCGGCACCCGCATCGGCGGCGATGTCGGCTTTGGTCAGGACGACCACCGGCCAGACGCCGCCGGATATGACGACCGCGAGATAGCGTTCGAGCCGGCGCGCGTTGAAGTCGCCGTCGAGCCCCATCAGCAGGAAGGCGGTGTCGACGTTGCTGACGACGACGTGCCGCGCGCCGCCGGGATCGCGCCGCACGAGCTGCGTGGCCGGCGCGGCGCGCGCGTGAATCCACGGCTCGCCGCAGCCGTCGTCCTGCGCGAGGACCCAGTCGCCGACCGCGAGCGCGCCGCAGGCTGCGGCCAGTTCGCGCGCGAGCCGCGGATGAGTGCGCGCGCGCCGCTCGAGGGCGCCGTCGTGCACGAGCACCGAGTCGCGCTGCACTTCGACGACGCGCACGGGTGCGGCGTCCTGCAACGAGGTCGCGTCCAGTGCCGCGAGCGCCTGCGCGACGGCTTGGTTGAAACCGATCGGTCGCAGCCGATCGAAACAGTCTTCGAACATTTGGGCTTCCGAATCCGTGCCCGCGCCGCGCGCGAGCGAAGACGATCCTGCCGACGCGAGGCGTCGCAGGGCGAATGGCGAATCGGATCGGTCGGCCGCCGGGCGGCGGCGCAGGCGGGAAGCCCGACGTCAGCGCGGGAGCGGCCGACTACGGAGCAATGACTTGCTTGAACATATGCGCCTCCATTGTCGAACGGCGCTCGATGAGCGAGGCGCGCAGTGTGCTGCGCAAGCCCGCGTGCGTCAATCGCCGCGACGCGCGCCGCGAAGAAGGGTTGCGCCGGACCGACCCGCGGTTCATAGCCCGAGGAAGCGCTTGACCTCGGCGACCGTGCGCACCGGGTCTTCCTCCTGGGGGACGTGACCGAGGTCATCGAACCGCACGTATTGGCTCGCGCGGATATCGCGCGCGAAACGCTCGCCGTGCGCGGGCGGGATCAGCCGGTCGCGTCCGCCCCAGAGAATCAGCGTCGGCTGCACGATCGTCCGGATGCGTTCGCTGCGGTCGGTGTTGTCCGTCTGGCGCAGGCGTTGTACGAGCGCGCGGCGGTTGCCCGCGCGCAGCGCGAGCTCGTAGTAGCGGTCGACGGCGTCCGCGGTCACGCGCGAAGCGTCGCCGTAGACGTCGCGCACGCTTGCGGCGACCAGCGGACGCGGCAACGAGACTTCGGTGAGACGGTTCAGGCCGGGAATCAGCGCGATCTGGAAGCCGAGCGGCAGGTCGAAGAAGTCGAGCGGATAACCGACCGCATCGACCAGGATCAGCCGCTCGACGCGCTCGGGCGCGGTGAGCGCGGTGTTCCACGCGATTTCGCCGCCGAGCGAGTTGCCGCCCAGCACGCAGCGCTTCACGCCCAACGTATCGAGCAGTCCAATGACGAACTGCACGTAACGCTCGATGCGGTAGTCGCCCTTGGGTTCGGGGCCGGTGAGTCCGAAGCCCGGCAGATCGACCGTGATCACGCGCCGTTGCTCTGCGAGCGCGGCCGCCCAGCCGTCCCAGGTGTGCAGGCTGGCCGCAGTGCCGTGCAGCAGCACGATCGGCACCGGATCGTCGCGCGGACCGACGTCGCGCATGTGCACAGCCATGCCCTGCAGCGCGACCAACTGCGACGGCGCCGGCGCCCAGCGCGTCATCAAGGCCTCCGCCGGCCGATCGGGCGCATAGCTCAGCGCAAGCGCGCTGCCGCCGACGACGAGCAGGGCGGCGAGCGCGTAGCCGAGCGCGCGCAGGAGCCGTTTCATCGCGCTCAGGATAGCGCCGCGCCTGCACGGCGTCGGACGCCCGTCAAGGCGTCTGCGTTACGCTCGTTGACAAGCCGCGCCAGCGCGCAGCGATCATCAGCGCGAACGCGAGCGCCAGCAGCCCGAGAGGAAAGAGCCTTCCCTCCCAGATCCGGAAGCCTTCGAGCAGCCGCTCCCACAAGAAGCCGAAGATCCAGCGGCCGAGCGCGAAATCGAAGGCGATCGTCAGCACGAGCCACAGCAGCCGGCCGGCGAGCTGCTGCCCGCGCGTCACGGCGCCGATCCAGCGCGCGGCGAGCCACGCGATCGCGAGCACGATCGCCGCGCCGCTTGCGACCGCGATCTGGCGCGCCGGTCGATCGCCGATTCGGCCCGCGGTCGGTCACCGCCGCAACTTGCCACGGCGAGCGTCGATGCGCGGCCGACGCGCCGAGCCGGTGCTCAGAAATGAAGCTCGTAGTGGCGAACCGAGTGGGCGATGGTCGGGCGCGCGGCGGGTCGCGAGTCGGTGCGCAGTGCGGTATCGACCAGTACGACCGGAGCCTTCTTGCCGATCGCTGCGGTTTCGAACGTCGGCGCGTGTTGAAACGCCCCGTCGATGCCGTTGTGCGCGGTGACGACCGGCACGCCGGCGCGCCGCGCGAGCCGTTGCATCGGCTCGTTGCGCGCCAGATCGCGCACGTACAGCCGCGCCGCGCCGCGTTCGCGCGCCACTTCCGCCGCGTGCTCCAGCAGCCGCGTGCCGATGCCGGCGCCGCGCGCCTGCGGCAACACGCTCAGTCCAAGCTCCATGCCGTGCGCGCCGCACGCCAGGTGCAACGCGCCGGCGATGTCGAGCACCGGATCGACCACGCCGTAGACGGCGTCGCGTTCGAAGTCGATGCTGCCAACGTAGTCGATGACCGCCTCGTCGGTCATCGCGCGACCGAAGCGCAGTCGCCGATCCTGCGGCGGCAGCGCGAGGAAGTGCGTGACCAACTCGTGAAAGTGAAGCGCATCCAGGCGAACGGCTGTTCGCATGCGTGAACCCTCCTTGGTCGATGTGGCGCAGCGGCCGCGTAGCGCGCCCGGTTGTCGTTGCTTGTTCTGGCGCGCCGCGACTTCCGCCGTAACGGAAGCGATTGTCAGTACGCATTGTGACAGGGAGATGGTTGCAAAGTTTCCGCGCGGCGTTACGCGATCGCGCGTCGCGCGCATTCGTTAAGCCGTGCGACGCCGCGCAGGCGAAAAAAAACCGCGGCGCCCGGCCGCGGTTCTTTCAGCGCGCGTCCGAACTCAGACGACGCGGATCTCGGCTGCCTGCGGGCCTTTTTGGCCCTGCTTGACGACGAACTCCACGCGCTGACCCTCGGAGAGCGACTTGAAACCGCCCGCCTGGATCTCGGAGAAGTGCGCGAACAGATCCTTGCCGCCGTCATCCGGCGTGATGAATCCGAAACCTTTTGCGTCGTTGAACCATTTGACGACACCCGTAGCCATATTTACGTCCTCGATAAACAAGTTAAGAAAACTATCGCGGCGGGCCGACGCCTGCAGCGAGCCAACGATCAAGCACGTAAACCTGGGGAAACCGAGGTCGCGCCGTTGTTCAACGAACAAACAAACGGGCCAGGAGAAACCGGAGGAAAACCGACACTCAAACGAAAGCGATACGCATCGTACGCGGTTTTCGGCGCCTTGTCGAATGATATTTTCGAGGGGTCGCACCCGGCGCAGGAGGTCGAAGATGAAGCGTGCGGAATGGAACGGGGCGGTGCTCGCCGAATCCGACGACATCGTGACGGTCGAAGGCAACGCGTATTTCCCGGCCGCGTCGCTGCGGCGCCAATACTTTGTCGATAGCCCGACGCACACGGTGTGTCACTGGAAGGGTACGGCGAGCTACTACACGATCCGCGTCGGCGGCCGCGAGAATCCGGATGCTGCCTGGTACTACCCGGAGCCGACGGAGGCGGCGCGCGCGATCAAGGGCCGCGTGGCGTTCTGGAAGGGCGTGGTCGTTCGCGACGTGTGAGCCACAAGATCCGGCGTTTCAGTCGGCGGGCGTGACGCCGGCCGAGGGCAGTTGTGCGTGCAGGCGCGCGGCGATCGCGTCGAGCGCGGTTCGCGGACGTGGCCGGCCGAAGTAGTTCAGCGTGGCGAGCGCGAAGCGGCCGATCACCGCAAAGGTGTCGCCGCGACCGCGCGGCACGACGTGTACGTGCACGTGCGGAACGTGCTGGCCTGCGGCAGGGCCGTCGTTGACGAGCAGCGTGTAGCCGTCGGCGCGCAGCCCGGCGGCGCGCTGCGCGAACTGCACGCGCGCCACCGCGTCGAACAGCGCCCGGCGTTCGGCGCTTGCAAGCTCGTCGAGCCGCACTGCGTGGCGAACCGGCACGACCAGCGCGTGCCCCTCGCGCACGCCGTACAGATCGAGGAAGGTCAGCGTCGAGGGCGTGCGCTCGACCACACTCGCAGGCTCGAGACCCTCGACGATGCGGCAGAAAAGGCAGGGGCTCATGGCTGAGCGCGCAGCATACGCGCGGCAGGGCGCCGGCGAGAAGCCGTCGCGGCGGTGCGGCAGTGCGTCCGCTTGGCGGTAACCTTATGCCTGTGCCCGACCCGGGGAGAAGTCGCCATGAAACATCTGCTCGCCGCTGCGTTCGCCGTGCTGACGATCGCGCCGGCCGCGCATGCGACCGATATCGGCGTCACCGTCGAGATCAGCCAGCTCGGCGTCTACGGTCGCATCGACATCGGGCGCTTTCCGCAGCCCGCCGTCATCGTTCCGCAGCCTGTGATCATCACGCCGCCACCGCCCCATGTCGTCGTGCAGCCGATTTAGATGTGGGTACCGTACGGGCACCGCAAGAGCTGGGCCAAACACTGCCACCGCTACAACGCCTGCGGCTATCCGGTCTACTTCGTGCGTCACGACTGGTACGACCAGCACGTGCGGCGCGGCGACGATCGGCGCGGACGCGACGACGATGACGACCGCGGCCGCGGGAAGGGTAAAGGCAAGGGCAAAGGCCGCGACTGAGCGAGCGGGCCAGCCGATCCGCCGCATCGACCGGATAGCCAAGTGAACGAGCGCGCCGCAGTCACGTATCTGTTCACGGACATCGAGGGCAGCACCCGGCTGTGGGAAGTGGCGCCCGAGCGGATGCGGCTGGCGCTCGCGCGGCACGACGCGCTGTGCCGCGCGGCGGTCGAACGCCATCGCGGAACGATCGTCAAGACCACCGGCGACGGCGTACACGCCGCGTTCGACAGCGCGCGCGACGCGCTCGCGGCCGCGGTCGACATGCAGCTTGCGCTTGCGGCGCCGGAGGACGGCGATGGCATCGCGCTGAAGATCCGATGCGGCCTGCACTGCGGTGTGGACGAGCGGCGCAGCGGCGACTTCTACGGCCGGGCGGTCAACCGCGCCGCGCGCATCATGAGCGCCGCGCACGGCGGTCAGATCCTCGTGTCGCAGGCGGTGGCCGACGCGGTGCGCGCCGATCCGCCGGCGGACGTTTCGCTGCGCGATCTGGGCGCTGTCCGGCTGCGTGACCTCGCCGCACCCGAGCGCGTCTACCAGGTCACCCACCCGAAGCTGCGCGCGGAGTTTCCGGCGCTGCGTTCGCTCGAGGCTACGCCGAACAACCTCCCGCAGCAGTTGAACTCGTTCGTCGGCCGCAGCCGCGAACTCGGCGAAGTGCGGCGGCTGCTCGCGGCGAACCGTCTGGTGACGCTCGCCGGCATGGGCGGCATGGGCAAGTCGCGGCTGTCGGTGCAGCTCGGCGCCGAGGTGCTCGACGACTATCCTGACGGCGTGTGGCTGGTCGAGCTGGCGCCGCTGGCGGACGCGCAGCTCGTACCGCAGGCGGTTGCCTCCGTGCTCGGCGTCAAGGAGGAGGCCGGCGGCACCGTGCTCGACGCGCTGCTGAAGTTCGCGCGCGACCGCACGCTGCTGATCATCCTCGACAACTGTGAGCACCTCGTGCACGCGTGCGCGGACGTCGCCAAGCGGCTGTTGCAGGCAGGACCGGGGGTCAAGATCCTCGCGACCAGCCGCGACGCGCTGCAGATCGCCGGCGAGACGGTGTTCCAGCTCGCGCCGCTCGCCGCGCCCGATCCGCGGGCACAGGCGGCAGCGGAAGCGCTCGCGTGCAGCGACGCGGTGCGTCTGTTCGTCGACCGCGCGACCGCCGCGCAGCCGGCGTTTCGGCTCACCGCGGACAACGCGCGGACCGTCGCCGCGATCTGCCACCAGCTCGACGGCATTCCGCTCGCACTCGAGCTGGCGGCGGCGCGAACGCGTGCGCTGTCCGTCGAGGCGATCGCCGCGCGGCTGGACGAACGCTTCAAGCTGCTTGTCACCGGCGACCGCACGGTGCTGCCGCGCCAGCGCACGCTGCGCGCGCTGATCGACTGGTCGTACGATCTGCTCGCGCCGGCCGAGCGGACGCTGTTCCAGCGCCTGTCGGTTTTCGCGGGCGGCTGGACGCTGGAAGCCGCCGAGGCGGTCGGCGCCGGCGGCGAGATCGACGCGGCCGACGTGCTGGACCTGTTGGCGCGCCTGGTCGAAAAGTCGCTCGTGATCGCCGACATCGAGGGTGATCGCTACCGGATGCTGGAGACGGTTCGGCAATACGCACGGGAAAAGCTCGAAGAAAGCGGCGGCGTCGATGCGGCGCGCGAGCGTCACGTTGCGTACTACGTCCGGTTTGCCGATGCAGCGCGCGTTGAACTGGTCGGGCCTGAACAGGGCGCGTGGCTGACACGCCTCGACGCGGAGCTGGACAATCTGCTTGCGGCGCATGCCTGGTGCGAGCGGACCAGTGGCGGCGCGCAGACCGGGTTGCAGCTCGTCTTTTCGATCAAGTTCTACCTGTTGAATCGCGGGCTGCTCGCGCTGGGCGAGCGGCTGTCGATCGAGGCGCTTGCACGGCCGCAGGCGCAGGTGGATGCAACCTGGCGTTGCAGAGGGCTGGCGGTTGCGGGCCAGTTCCTCTTCTATCGCGGCCGCTACCGCGAAGCGCGGCAGTATCTGGCCGGGAGTCTCGCGCTCGCACGCGAACTGGACGATCGGTCGCGCATCGCTTCCGCGTTGCAACCGCTCGGCATGGCCTGTCTGGGCGACGGTGATCTGTCGAGCGCGCGCGCGTATCTGCAACAGGCCGTCGAACTCGCGGCACGGCACAGCAACGAGCGCACGCTGGCAGCGGCACTGAATGCGCTTGCGCAGCTCTATCGCGTCGAAGGAAGGCTCGACGAGGCCGAACCGCTGTGTGAGCGCGTGCTGGAGATCGCGCGCGGGCTCGGCGATCAGGACAGCATCGCGATCGCGCTGCTGAACAAGGCGATGCTGGCGATCAGCCGGGGCGACTCCGACGGCGTGACGCAAACGCTACTGGACGTGCTTGACATCGCCGTGGCGATCGGCTCGCGGCCGGTCGGCCAGAGCGCGTTCGAGGTTGTCAGCGCGTATGCGTACCTGCGTGGCGACGCGATGACTGCGGCGCGCTTGTTCGGTGCCGCCGAATTGCAGGCCCAGAAAACGGGCCTGCACCGGGACCCGGCCGACGAAGCATTCCTGTCTCCGCTGATCGAGCGCATCCGCGCCGCGCTCGGCGACGCCGCGTATGCGGAGGCCGAGAGTGCGGGACGAAACCTGACCTACGAGGAAGCGATCGACGCGGCGCGCAACTGGCTGCGTTCCGCGGATTGACCGCCGCGAACGTCTCGACTCACTCGACCATGATCGTCGGATCGAGCACGATCCGACGTGCGCCGTCGCGCGCGTTGATCGTGTACGCGTAGAAGCCCGGCTTGATCTCGGGTGACAGGCGGCATGCGGCCGTGAGCCGATCTTCGCTCGTCGTACAGCGGAAAAGCGGGTTCTGGCTCGTCTCCGGCGCGGGCAGTTTCCGCTGTCCCTCCTTCGGCCCGGTCTTGACCATGCCCTCGATGACGATACCGCGCTCCTCGAAGCGCACGGTGCCCGCCGGCGACAGCCGCCAGGTGATCGTCGCCTCCTTGCCCGGTTCGCGCGCCACGACGATCGGTTCCTGGTTGACGACCAGGTAGCCGGCCGGAGACACGATCACCTGCGGACGGGTCGGGTCCGGCACCGCGAACTTGAACTGCGCGCATCCTCCGAACACCAGCACGCAAGCGGCAGAAGCCAATAAGCGCTTTTTCATCCTTCTTCCTCCTCGTGGTTGACGTGCACTGCGCGACCTCGACCAAGCGCTTTCCCCGCCATGCGTCACAGCGGTTTGCGCGCAGCAGCATGGTACGCGACGCCCCGCGGGGCGCGTGTCCCTCGGATCGGTGAGCGGCCGGGGCCGCCTCGGAGCGCCCGCTACCCGCGCGCAAACCGGGTTGCACGGATTGCCCGGCTGAATTGCAGGCGAACCGCACCTACGCGCGACGAAACGCCAAAAAGCCGGAATGAACTGCAAGACGGGCTGCCGCCGCGACGAAACCGTGTCTGCAGCTCACGCCGCGATTCGCGCAGTCCATCGCAATCCGCTCGCGCGGCGGGGTGCGTCTGCCTACAGTTCGTCCATCGCAACAACGCAACCTCAACGAAAGGACCGGACCATGAAAGCGAACTTCGCCACTCCGACCAAAGCCCGCTTCGCCGCCTTTGTCCTCGCGCTCGTCACCAGCACCACCGTGCTCGGCGCGACGGTCTTCGCGATGCAGCCCCGCTACGAGGGCGCCAGCCCGCAACTGATCGCGCTCGAGCGCGTGGTCGTCAGCGCCCCGGCAGTGAACTGAGCGCCGGCGCCGCGAGGCGCAGCGACCGGTCCTGCTGCGCCGCGCGCGCGGCAAGCCAACCCGGAGCCCGGCTTCTGCCGGGCTTTGTTTTTGCGCGTCGTCCGGCGTAAGGTGCGGGCTCGATCGGGAGGGGAACCGCGATGGCGCTGGCCGACATCCATCTGAAGCTCGACGGCATCAAGGGCGAATCGACTTCCGCCCGCCACAAGGACGAGATCGTCGTCGAAAGCTGGGCGTGGGGCGTCGCGAATCCGACCCCGGCCGGAACGGGTGGAGGCGGCGGTGCCGGCAGGGCGACGTTTTCGGATCTGACCTTCACGCACCGCGCCGACCGCGCTTCGCCGGAGCTGTGGAAGGCGTGCGCGACCGGGCGGCACATTCGCGATGCCGTGCTCAGCGTGGCGCGCGGCGGGGCCGGCGTGCAGGACTACATCACGATCAGACTCACCGACGTGATCGTGACCTCGGTCGCGCTCGCGGACACGGCGGTCGATTCGCAGCCGCCGGTCGAAACCGTGGCCCTCGGTTTCGCCAAGGTCGAATACGGCTACCGGCCGCAGAAAGCCGACGGCTCGCTCGGCGCCCCCGTCGAGTTCAAGTTCGATCTGAAGAAAAACAGGCCGTTCTAGACAGCGGCGGACACGCTGCCATAACCGCCGCACCCGCCAACGCCTTCAAACGAGATCCGGAGCATGCAGGCCGCTTACTACGATCGCACCGGCGCCGCGCGCGACGTGCTGCGCATCGCCGAGTTTCCGACGCCCGAGCCAGGCGCCGGCGAGGTACGCGTGAAGCTCGCGACCTCTGGCGTCAACCCGTCCGACGTCAAAACGCGCGCCGGGCTGCGCAATCCGGCGCTGCCGTTTGCGAAGATCATTCCGCACAGCGACGGCGCAGGCGTCATCGACGCCGTCGGGGCGGGCGTGCCCGCGTCGCGCATCGGCGAACGCGTGTGGACCTGGAACGCCGCATGGAAGCGCGCGTTCGGCACCGCCGCGCAGTACGTCGTGCTTCCTACGCATCAGGCCGTCCGATTACCGGACGGCGTCGGCTTCGACGTCGGCGCCTGCCTCAGCATTCCGGCGCTCACCGCGCTGCACGCGGTTCGCATGGACGGCGGCGTGACGGGCAAGTCGGTGCTGGTGACCGGCGGCGCCGGCGCGGTCGGCCACTACGCGGTGCAGATGGCGCGGTTGCTCGGCGCGCGGCAGGTCATCGCCACGGTCAGCAGTCCGCAGAAGGGTGCGCTTGCGGAAAGCGCCGGCGCCGACCTCGTCATCGACTACCGCGGCGACGATGTCGGCACCCGCGTGCGCGAAGCGACCGACGGCGAGGGCGTGGACCGCGTGATCGAGGTCGACTTCGCGACCAACGTCGCCGAGTCGATCGGCGTGGTCAAGCCCGAGGGCGACATCGTCGTCTACGGCAGCAGCAAGCCGGAGATCGCGGTGCCGTTCTTCCCGGCGATCGTCAAGAACGTGCGCGTGCGCTTCTTCATCGTCTACAACCTCGCGCACGCCGACCGCACGGCCGCGATCGCGCAACTGACGCGTTGGCTGGAGCAGGGCAGCTTGCAGCACAACATCGCGGCGCGGCTGCCGCTCGCCGCGATCGCCGAGGCGCACGAACTGGTCGAAAGCGGACGTGCGGTCGGCAACGTGGTGCTGGAAATCGCGTGACCGCGCGGCGACAACGCCGCGCGGTCACTTCTTGCCGAGCCCCATCCGCTTCGCCGCATCGGTATAGATGCGCACCTTGTCCTTCATGAACGCGTCCATCTGATCGACGCCGACGCTGATCAGCTCGAAGCCGCTTTTCGCCGCCAGCGCCTTCATCTCGGGATCGTCGTTCAGCGCGGCCCACAGCGCCGAGATGCGCTTGCGCAGCTCGGGTGGTGTCGACTTCGGCATGCCGATGCCGCGATAGGCGCCGTCGACCCACTCCACACCCAGTTCCTTGAACGTCGGCACGTCGGGCAGCAGCGGGTGGCGCTGGTCCATCGCCACCGCGAGTGCGCGCACCTTGCCCTTGTTGTTGACCGCGAACGCGGTGTAGGTCATCGCGCCGTCGACGTGCCCGGCGAGCACCGAGGTCGTCATTTCGCCGGTGCCCTTGTACGGGATGTAAGTGGTCTTGATGCCGAACGCGGCGTTCAGCCGCTCGTGCGCGGCGTGGTTCGCCGAGTTCAGCCCGGAGCCGCCGAGCGAAAGCTTGCCCGGGCTTTCCTTGGCCGCCTTGACGAAATCCTGGAAGCTCTTGATCGGGCTTGCCTCGCGCACGACCAGCGCATCCGGCGTGTAGTGAAACCAGAACACCGGCACGATGTCGTCGGTCTTGTACTGCACCTGGCCTTCGAGCGGCTGGAACACGATGTGCGGCAGATTGATGCCGACGATGTTGTAGCCGTCGCCCGGAAGCTGGTTGATCTGCGCCCACATCAGGCCGCCGCCGGCGCCCGGCTTGTACTGGATGATCGTCTCGATCGCCGGGCACTTCTTCTTCAGCACCATCTGCTGGTGCCGCGCCGAAAGATCGGACTCGCCGCCCGGCGTGAAGGCCTGCCAGTACAGGATGTTCTTGTCCGGGCAGGTCTGCGCCGAGACGGCCGACGCAAGGCTCAGTAGCAGCAATGCGAGCGATCGTTTCATCGTTCGTCTCCTCCGTGGTTGGACCATCGACACAACATCATGCCGCGCGCGAGCCGTCACCCGGCGATGCGTTGGCAGACCGCGCGCGTGACCTCGGCGGTCGTCGCCGTGCCGCCCAGATCGCGCGTGTGCAGCTTCGGTTCGGCCGTCACCCCTTCGATCGCACGCATCAGCTTCGCCGCTGCGGCGGGCTCGCCGAGGTGCTCGAGCATCATCACCGCCGACCAGAACGTGCCGATCGGATTCGCGAGCCCCTGGCCCATGATGTCGAACGCCGAGCCGTGAATCGGCTCGAACATCGACGGGTAGCGGCGCTCGGGATCGATGTTGCCGGTCGGCGCGATGCCGAGGCTGCCCGCGAGCGCGGCCGCCAGATCGCTCAGGATATCGGCGTGCAGGTTGGTCGCGACGATCGTGTCGAGCGACGCCGGCCGCTTGACCATTCGCGCCGTCGCGGCGTCGACCAGCTCCTTGTCCCATGTGACGTCCGGAAACTCGCGCGCGATCTGCGCGGCGATCTCGTCCCACATCACCATCGCGTGCCGTTGCGCATTGGATTTGGTGATCACCGTGAGCTTCCTGCGCGGCCGCAGCCGCGCGAGCGCAAAGGCGAAGCGCATGATCCGCTCCACGCCCGCGCGCGTCATCATGCTGACATCGGTCGCCACTTCGATCGGATGGCCACGGTGCGCGCGGCCGCCGACGCCGGCGTATTCGCCTTCGGTGTTTTCGCGCACGATCACCCAGTCCAGATCGCCCGGCGCGCAGCGTTTCAGCGGCGATTCGATGCCCGGCAGAATGCGCGTCGGCCGTACGTTCGCGTACTGATCGAAGCCCTGGCAGATCGCGAGCCGCAGGCCCCACAGCGTCACGTGATCGGGGATGTCGGGATCGCCGGCCGAGCCGAACAGGATCGCGTCCACATCGCGCAGCGCGTCGAGCCCGTCGGCCGGCATCATCGTGCCGTGCCGGCGGTAGTAGTCGCCGCCCCAGTCGAACGACTCGAACGCGAAACGCAGCGAGCCGTCTGCCGCGGCGAGTGCCTCTAACACCTGCCGGCCGGCAGGCACGACTTCCTTGCCGATGCCGTCGCCTGGGATCAGGGCGATGCGGTAGGTCTTCATCCGTTTGCTCCGTGACCGGCGCCGAATTGTAGGATTGCCGGCGGCGACATGCCCGCCGCGAAAGTCAACCCGTCGTTAACCTCGGTTTAATAATCGCCAGCGATGAGAACGGGCGTCCAACCCGCCGACCTCGGCTTTTTCTCGACCCTTGCCGCGTGCGGCAACCTCAGCGCAGCCGCGCACGAACTCGGCATCACGCCGGCGGCCGTGAGCAAACGGCTCGCGCAAATGGAAGCGCGGCACGGTGTGGCGCTCGTCAACCGCACGACGCGCCGCATGAGCCTGACGCCCGAGGGCGAGCAGTATCTGCAGCATGCGCGGCGCATCCTCGGCGAGATCGACGATCTGGCGCAGTTGCTCGGAAGCGCGCGCGCCGAGCCGCGCGGGCTGCTGCGTGTCAATGCAACGCTCGGTTTCGGGCGCAGCCACGTGGCGCCGGCGATCTCGCAATTCGTCCGCAGGTATCCGCAGGTCGATGTGCAGCTTCAGCTCTCGGTCAGTCCGCCGCCGCTCGCGGACGACGCGTACGACGTGTGCATCCGGTTCGGCGCGCCGCCGGATTCGCGCGTCGTCGCGCGGCGCCTGGCCGCCAACCGGCGGTTGTTGTGCGCGGCGCCTGCGTATCTCGAACGGCGCGGCGCGCCAAAGGTGCCGGAAGACCTGACGCGCCACGACTGCATCTGCATCCGGCAAGGCGACGAGGCCTATGGCGTATGGCGATTTGCGAACGGACGCGGCACGAGCCAGCGCACCGTCGCCGTCAGGATTCGCGGCAACCTGGCGACCAACGACGGCGAGATCGCGGTCAACTGGGCGCTGGACGGACACGGCATCCTGATGCGCGCCGAGTGGGATATCGCGCGCCATTTGCGCAGCGGCCGGCTCGTGCAGGTGCTCGCGAACTACCGGACGCCCGAAGCCGACATCTACGCCGTCTACCCGCAGCGACATCAGCTCTCCGCGCGCGTACGCGCCTTCGTCGAGTTCATGGCGCATACGTTTCCGCAGTAGCCGCCTGCGGCTGCGAGCGTGGCGGTTAAGCTCGCGCACTGCGCGCACGATGTCCGGCAGCGGACGGCGCGCCTCGGGCCAATGAGCACTGCGCACGCCACGCCAGACCGCGTCATCGACTCGCCCGCCGCGTGGTGGCGGCTTGCAGCTTCGCTCTCGATCGCCACGCTCGGCGGCGTGGGCATGTGGTCGGTCGTCGTTGCGCTGCCCGCGGTCCAGGCCGATTTCGGCGTCGATCGCGGTTCCGCTTCGCTGCCGTACACGCTGACGATGGTCGGCTTCGGCTTTGGCGGCATCCTGATGGGCCGGCTGTCGGACCGCCACGGCATCGCGCTTCCGCTTGCGGGCGCCACGCTCGCGCTCGCCGCGGGCTATGTGCTCGCAGGCCTGGCGCCGACGCTGTTCACCTACGCGCTCGCACAGGGCGTGCTGATCGGGGCGCTCGGAAGCTCTGCGACGTTCGGTCCGCTGTTGGCGGATGTCTCGCACTGGTTCGTGCGCCGCCGCGGGCTCGCGGTCGCAATCACCGCCAGCGGCAACTACCTCGCCGGCACCGTCTGGCCGCCGATCGTGCAGCAGCTCATCGAGTCCGTCGGCTGGCGCAGCACGCACATGATCATCGGCGCCGTGTGCCTCACCGCGATGTTGCCGCTGACGCTCGTGCTGCGGAAGCGGGCGCCGTACGTCCGCACGCCCGATACGGGCGATCCGCGGCCGGTTCCATCGTCCGTGCCGCAGCCGCTCGGTCTGAAGCCCGACGCGCTGCAGACGCTGCTTGTGATCGCGGGGCTTGCCTGCTGCGTGGCGATGTCGATGCCGCAGGTTCACATCGTCGCGTACTGCGGCGACCTCGGCTACGGCCCGGCGGCCGGCGCTCAGATGCTGTCGCTGATGCTCGGTTTCGGCATCGTGAGCCGGCTGCTTTCGGGCTGGATCGCCGATCACATCGGCGGACTGCGCACATTGCTGCTCGGCTCGGCGCTGCAGGCCGTTGCGCTCGTGCTGTACGTGCCGTTCGACGGGCTCGCGTCACTGTACGTGATTTCCGCGATGTTCGGACTGTTCCAGGGGGGCATCGTGCCGAGCTACGCGATCATCGTCCGCGAGTACTTTGCGCCGCGCGAGGCCGGCGCGCGCGTCGGCTGGGTCGTGATGGCCACGCTGTTCGGCATGGCACTCGGCGGCTGGATGTCGGGCGAGGTATTCGATCGCACCGGCTCGTACGCCTTGGCCTTCGTCAACGGCATCGCCTGGAATGCGCTGAACCTGACGATCGCTCTGTGGCTGCTGATGCGGGCGCGCTCGCTACGCGCCGCATCGGCAGCGAGGGCGTGAATCGCGCTGACGGCTGGGTGACGAACCCCGGCGTCGCCCCCGTCCGCCGCAGCCGTCGCACGGCGGCCTGCGTACCGCGCCGGGCTGCACGTCGCCTGGCGCGGGTCGGCCGATCGCGAAGCGCGGATCAGCGCCTGCGCTTCAGCGGCGCAACCGGTCGCTTGTTCTCGATGTGACGGAAAGTGATGCGCCCTTTGCTGAGGTCGTAGGGCGACAGTTCCAGCGAGACCTTGTCGCCCGCGAGAATGCGAATGTGATGCTTGCGCATCTTGCCGGCGGAATACGCGACCAGCGCGTGACCGTTGTCAAGCGTGACGCGATATCGGCAATCGGGCAGCACTTCGTCGACGACGCCGTTCATTTCGATCTGCTCTTCCTTGGCCATGGCGAATCCTCCGGGCGGCAAAGCGGAAACGGGGACAGCCGCGCAGGGCGGCTCACGTGGAAACAAAAAACGCCGCGCGCCGGCGGCCCCGGAATGTCCCGGAGCCGCCGGCGTTGCGCGGCGCGAAAGGGCGCGGCGCGATGCCGGCCCTTCGGCGCGAACGCCGGTCAGACGACCCTGATTTCGCCCGCTTGCGGGCCTTTGGTGCCCTGCTTGACGACGAACTCGACGCGCTGTCCTTCGGCGAGCGATTTGAAGCCGCCAGCCTGGATCTCGGAGAAGTGCGCGAAAAGGTCCTTACCGCCGTCCTCGGGGGTGATGAATCCGAACCCTTTGGCGTCGCTGAACCACTTGACTGTACCTGTTGCCATTTTCTCGTTCCTTGAAAGGTCAATGAGAGGAAATCCGCCACGAGAACGCCCCGCGGCGAGCCGACGATCAAGAAACGCGAACCTGGGGAACCCGGATGCGCCGCCGCCATGAATCGCGACGGGCCAGAGAAAACCTGAGGAAAGACGAACCTTCAACGCAAGCAGGATGCAGCGTACCTGCTTTCGCGCTGCATGTCGAGCGATTTATTTTTCGCGGGCGCTTGAGCGCCAGCGGCCCGATTTGCATCGCGTGCTCGTCGTTGCGGCAGCGCTCCGAATAAGCCCCGCCATCGTGCGCAAAGGTCCATACTGTGGCGGTGCGGCAGATTCAGGCGCGAATCGCGTGGCTTGGGCGGCAGCGGCTGCGCGGGAACCCCGCCCTCGACGGCCGAGTCGGGCGTCTGAAGCCGCATACGAGGCGCGACCGGTCACGCACGACGCCGGCGGCAGAAACAGTTACCCACGAAAGGAATCCTGATGGCGCGCAGGTCCGCAAGTACGATCCGACCGGTCTTTCATGCGCCGATGCGCATCGACTGGACCGACGAAAGGCTGCAGGCGCTCAGCCAGGAGCAGTTGCTCAGCCTGCTCGGCAACCTCGATCATCAGAAGACGATCGGCCGCATCGCCGAGGATGCGGCGGCGGCGCTCGATGCGCGAATCGCCCGGCTGCTGACGGGCCGCAACAGCAGCAAGCGTCGCAAGCAGGTTGCGGCAGGGGCCGCCGCTCGCCAGGAATCGCCATGATCGTGCGCCGGCGCACCTGGTCGTACCGGCTCGCGGGCCAGTGCTTTCCGCAGACGATTTCGTTCGCCGACCGCGTCACCGCCGCGATGGCGCGGCGCTACCTGCGCAGCACGGTCGGCAATCCACTCGAGCTGTGGGCACGCGGCGGCAACGAAGCGAGGCCGTCTCACCTTTGACCGCGCCGGTGCGCTCGGTCTGGCGTGCGCCGCGCGACGTCGAGCGTTACCGTCGGGCCGCTACTTCCCCCAGGCATCTCTGAGCGTCACCGCCAGATTGAACACCGGCCGCTCGCGCGAGTGATCCTTGCGATCCGCGACGAAGTAGCCGTTGCGCTCGAACTGGAATTTGTCGTCCGGCAGTGCGTCGGCGAGCGCGGTTTCGACGTACGCGCGCAGCACAGTCTTGCTGTCGGGATTCAACAGCTCGAGATAATTCTTCTCTCCGGCGTCGGGCTGCGGGTCGGTGAACAGGCGGTCGTACAGACGCACCTCCGCGGGCACGCTCGCGTGCACCGGCAGCCAGTGGATCGCGGTCCTGGTCTTGACGCTGTTCTGGCCCGGCGAGCCGCTGCGGGTCTCGGGCAGATACTCGGCGTGTACAGCGATCACGTTGCCCGCGGCGTCCTTGTCGACGCCGGTGGCGCGCACCACGTAGGCGAAACGCAGTCGCACCGGATTGCCGGGCGCGCCTGCCGGCCCCAGCGCCAGGCGGAAGTAATCGGCCGGCGGGTTCTCCATGAAGTCGTCGGCTTCGATCCACAGTTCGCGCGCGAATGGGATCGTGCGCATACCCAGCTCGGGCTTGTGCGGATGCACCGGGATGGCGAAGTCCTCGGTCTGCCCGGCGGGATAGTTATCGAGGATCAGCCTGATCGGCCTGAGCACAGCCGTCGCGCGCGGTGCACGCGAGTCGAGGTCGTCGCGTAGCGCCTGTTCGAGCACCGCGTAGTCGATCCACTGCGGGCTTTTGCTGACGCCGATGCGGTCCATGAACAACTGGATCGACTGCGGCGTGTAGCCGCGCCGGCGTAGCCCGACGATCGTCGGCATGCGCGGGTCGTCCCATCCCTCGACGTGCTTGTCCTCGACGAGCTGGATCAGCTTGCGCTTGCTCATCACTACATACGTCAGGTTCAGCCGGTTGAACTCGTGCTGGTGCGGCAGCAGGAACGGGTTGGGCTTGCGCTCGTCGAGCGCGGCCTGCAGAAGCGGCGTGAAGCATTCGGGGTGTTCGCGCAGCAGCTTGAAAAACTCGTCGGCGTCGTTGACCGCCAGATCCGGGTTCCTGCTCCAGCTCGCGAACATCGCCTCCGCGCGCCGCTCGTAGCGCGAATGGCCGAGCTTTTCCGCGAAGTTCCGGCAGTGCAGCGCGAACTGGCGTTTGGCTTCGACGCCTTCGGCGGCGATCTGTTCGATCATGCGCTTGGCCGCCTCGAACTGCGGCCGTCGCAGCACCGGCACGATGCGTTCCAGCGTCCAGTCATAAAAGGGCCGCTGGTCTTCGAACTCGAGCGTGCAGATCGAGTGCGTGATGTTTTCCAGCGCGTCCTCGATCGGATGCGCGTACGCGTACATCGGGTAGATGCACCACGCGTTGCCCGTCATGTGGTGCTCGGCGAACCGGATCCGATAGATCGTCGGGTCGCGCATGTTGATGTTGGGCGAGGCCATGTCGATCTTCGCCCGCAGCACCATGCTGCCCTCGGCGTGTCTGCCTGCCCGCATCTCGCGGAACAGCCGCAGGCTCTCCTCGATCGGCCGGTTGCGGTATGGCGAATCGATCCCCGGTTCGGTCAGCGTGCCGCGCGCGGCGCGCATCTGTTCCGCGCTCTGCTCGTCGACGTAGGCGTAGCCGGTCGCGATCAGGTACTCGGCGAAGCGGTACATATCCTCGAAGTAGTCCGAGGCGTGGTACAGGTTGCGCTCGATGCCTGCCGGCGTCGGATGCTCCCAGTCGAAGCCGAGCCAGCGCACCGATTCGAGGATCGATTCGACGTACTCCTGGTCCTCCTTGACCGGATTGGTGTCGTCGAAGCGCATGTGGCAGCGGCCGCCGAAGTCGCGCGCCAGGCCGAAGTTCAGGCAGATCGACTTTGCGTGTCCGATGTGCAGGTAGCCGTTCGGCTCCGGCGGAAAACGCGTGCGGATCCGCGCAGGGTCCTTCGGCGCGTGCTCGTGGATGTCGTACACGCCCGGGCGTCCGGCCCAGTTGCGGTCTTCGTACGTGCCGCGAACCAGATCCTCCGCGATGATGTTGCGGATGAAGTTGGTCGCCGGCGCGCGTTCCGCTTCCTTGCGCGCGCCGCTCTTGCCCGCCGTTCCCGGACCCGACTTCTTGTCCATCGCAACCTGCCGTCGTATCGGCTCATCGACCGTTCAGGCATTGTAGCTTCCGCTGCTGCAGCGCAACCGGAGCGCAAACGCGTTCTTTCCGCCCGCGGCCCGCTTCAAGGGGAAGCGATGGCGATCGGCGCCGGTCCCGATGCGCGACGCTGCACGCTGCCCGTAAGACGTCCCTCGCCGCTGCGCCGGCGGACGGACGCTCGTTGCCGGGTTGCACCTAGCCGCGTGGGTGCGATCCGGAATTGTTTCGACCGGACGGCAAGGCGAGAATACGGGCCACCGGAGGTGCGCGATGGGCAGCAATCTCAGCATCGAGTTCTTCGCCAAGCAGTTCGACCGCCAGATCGCCGAGCAGCAGTACCAGCTCAATCCCTTCGAGCAGTGGACGCTGCCGCATCTGGCGGGGCGCGTCCTCGAGCTGGGCTGCGGCCTCGGCAACCTGTCGATCGAAGCCGCGCGCGCGGGACACGAGGTCACCGCGATCGACGCGTGCCCCGATGCGGTGAAGGATCTCGACCGGCGCGCGCAGGCCGAAGGGCTGCCGATCCGCGCGCTCGAGGCCGATCTCGTCGAATGGCGCGCGACCGAGACGTACGACACCGTCGTTGCGATCGGCCTTCTGATGTTCTTCCCGTGCGACGACGCGCGCGCCGTGTTGCAGGAGATCCGGCGCGCAGTCGCACCCGGCGGCATCGCTGCGGTGAACGTGCTGGTCGAAGGCACGACCTACATGGAAATGTTCGATCCGGACGGCCACTGCCTGTTCCCGCCGAACGAACTGGAGGAGGTCTTCGCCGACTGGAAGATCCTGCTCGCGAGCATCGACGACTTTCCCGCGCCGGGCGAGAAAGTCAAACGCTTCGCCACCGTGATCGCGCAGCGGCCGTGAGCGAGGTGCAAGCCCGGTCGAGGGTTGCGTCACGCACGAGTGGGGGCTGCCGCTGATCGCCGTCAACGGCGGCGCGCAGCGCGGCGACTAGCATTCGCCCATCCACAGCGCGACCGGAACGACATTGGCGACCAAGGTGCCCGCATCCCGTCGGCGGCGCACGCCCCGCGAGCCATCGGACGGGCGCGATGCACGCACCGCGCTCGTCCTGCAAGGCGGAGCGGCGCTCGGCGCGTACGAAGCGGGCGTGATCAAGGCGTTGCTCGAATCGGGCCGGCGCATCGACATCGTGACCGGGTGCTCGATCGGCGCTTTGATGGCGGTGATCGTCGCGGGCGCCCGCGGCGATCCGGCCGATGCGCTGGACGATCTGTGGCGCCGCCTGGCCGTTCCCGTCAATCCGTTTCTTCCGGCGTTGTTCGCGCGCAGTGTCGCTCTGCCCACGCCGTTGGCGAGCGACAGCCTGTACCGCATCAATCCGTCGTACTTCACGATGCCGGCGCTCGCGACCCACATGTACGAGCCGACGCCGCTTGCGGAAGCGCTGCAGCGGTGGGTGGACTTCGACCGGCTCAACGCCTCGGCGACCGAAACGATCGTCACCGCGGTCGAGATCCGGTCCGGACGGCTGGTGGAGTTTTCCAGCCGGCGCGGGCTGAAACCGCCGCACGTGATCGCAAGCGCGAGCCTGCCGCCCGTGTTTCCGGCCACGCCGATCGACGGGGCGTGGTACTGGGACGGCGGACTGATCTCGAACACGCCGCTGCGTCCGGCGATCAACGCGATCGAGGCGCACAACGCGGTCGCGCACGCGCGCGAGTGGGAACTCGTCGTCGTCGATCTGTTCGCGCCGCAGACCGATCCGCCGCGGGACATGACCGACGTGATGCAGCGGCTGTTCGAGCTGGTCTTCTTCGGCAAGTTCCAGCACGACCTCAAGCTGTACCAGTGGATGAACTCGCAGCTCGATCTGATGATCGAGATCGACCGCGCGCTTCCGAAGTCGAGCGCGGTGCGCAAGCATCCGGCGTATCTGAAGCTCGCCCGGCACCGGCGCGTCGACCGGCTGACCGTGATTCGCACCGGGCAGCCGGGCGCGCTCGGCGGTCCGGCGGACTTCTCCCGCGAGGCGATCGAGGAGGATGGCGCTCGGCTACGAAGACGCGCGCCGCGCGCTGCCCGCCTGATGCGCGACGCCCGCCCGACTCGCCGGTCGCGGCGGACGCCGGCGCGACGTCGCGGCGCCGTTCGCGCGCCGACGCGCGAACCGGTGCGTGCCGATGGCGGCCTTCTCGCGCAAACGCAGCCGGCCAACGACCCCCCTTTCGCACAACGCGGCAGGGAGGACGTCGACGTCGTCGCAAGGCTGACCACCGCAGCGCGTTCCGTATCGACGCCGTCGCCCGGCGGGCGCGCGGCATCGGTCGCATCCAGCCGAACGCCGAGGCCGAGCGCCCCACTCGCATCCCTGCACGTGGGCACCAGCGGCTGGACCTATGACGGCTGGCGCGACGACTTCTATCGCGGCGTGCCGCGTGCGCGCTGGCTGGAGCACTACGCCTCGGTGTTCGACGCGGTCGAGGTCAACGCGACCTTCTATCACGCGCTGAAGCCGGCCACCTTCGCACGCTGGCGAGACGCGACGCCGGCCGTCTTTCGCTTCTGCCTGAAGGCGCACCGTTGGATTACACACGTCGAGCGGCTGGCGGTCGAGCCTGCGGCGATCGCGCGCGAGCGCGAGCGCGCCGCACCGCTCGGTGACAAGCTCGCCGTCGTGCTGTGGCAACTTCCGCAGTCGCTGCAGCGGGACTTGCCGCGCCTGCGGCACTTCGCACGGCAGCTCGGCGAATGGCCGCAGCCGCGGCACGCGATCGAGTTCCGTCACGCCTCGTGGTTCGACGACGAAGTCGCGAACCTGCTCGCGGCGCACGCAGTCGCGGCCGTGCAGTCGGATGCGGCCGACTGGCCGCTGTGGCAGGCGGTGACGACCGATTTCGTCTACGTTCGGCTGCACGGCCACAGCGCGACGTATCGCTCGCGCTACCCGCTGCGGACGCTCGCCGCCTGGGCCGAGAGGATCACTGCGTGGCGACGGCAGGGCCGCGCGGTGTGGGTGTTTTTCGACAATACCGACCAAGGCCACGCGCCTCGCGACGCGCAGCGGCTGCGCCAGCGGTGTGAAGGCTGCTGAGCCGGTGCGGCGGCTGTTGCGCAGCCCGCGCGAATCGACGTGCAACGCGCGGATCGTGGTGCGCGCGGCCGGCGGACCGGGCCAGGCTTTGGCGCCGGCAGCGGTCGAAACGGCACGTGCCGGGCGCATCGCGGTCGATGCGCCCGGCCGTTAGACCAGGCTCTCCGATTACGCGCCCTGGAAGACCGGCGGCATCAGCGCCAGTTCGCGCTTCACCTCTGCGCGGGTACGCGTGCTCGGGCTGGCCCATTGCTCGAGGGGCTGTCCGGCCTCTCCGAAGTGCATGACGCTGCGCGCTTCGGCGCGGACCTCGGCGACGGTGCGGGTGCTCTTGAATGCATCCGCGCCGAGGTGGAACTCGTTCTTGCCGCCATCGGCATGGGCAAGGAACGGCGCCGCGGCGAGCAGCGCGGCAAAGACGATGCGATTCGATTTCATCTGGATCTCCTGAGTGGTTTGCATGGTCGGACGTTCGACGCACGCCGCGGTCCAAACGGGCCGGTGCCGCGCGGCGAATGCCGCGGAAGCCGACACGTCGGGATGCATGCACGATTCGTCGCGCTCGCGGCGCAAACCTTACGTGCGCGGCTCAGAAGGGTTCAAAATAAATGCATTGCGTGGGGCGATCGAGGAAACAAAAACGGCGCGGGGAACCGCGCCGTTTTTCGCATGCTCGTTCAAACCTTAACAGCTTACCGAAGATCTCGCAGATCGAATCGACGTCACATCTCGGGCTGTCATGGCTAAAGCCGCTGCATGATCTCAGACAAAAGCGACAGCTGCGCCTCCGCCGCCCACCAACGACAGTTCGAATGAGGCCAGTTCGCGCATGGCTTCCGACAACTGCTTGTCTTTCACCTCTTCCGTACCGATGGTGGTCGTTTCGATCTGCTTCAGGCTGGCTTCCATGGTTCTCTCCCGCGACTATGGGTCAGGTGATCGTTGTTGGCGAATACAGCACGAAATCCGTGACTGACGCGGCGAAGAGTCGCCTACAATCATTGCACCCAACAATGACTTGGGCAGGTGATGACCCCTGTAGACGGGATGCGGGGCGGCGCGGGCGCGCCGCCGGTCACCGCGGTGGAGGCGGAGCTTGCAGCGATCGCGCGCCGTCTGAAGGCGCAACTCGCCGCGCCGGGTGACGAATCGCTGACCGAGGTCGCGGCGGCGCACATCGCGTTGCGCGCGCTCGCGCCGAACGTCGTGTCGGCCACACGGGTCGAGTGCCTGCTCGACGTCGCGCAGTTCTTCTACCTATCCGGACGGACGCTGCTCGGCATCGAGCCTGCCGCGAACGCCGTGCAGTTCGCGCGGCAGTTCGGCGACGCGTCGCTGCTGCGCAAGGCGCTGACCTTCCATGGGATTCTGCTTGCGGATGCGGCTAACCTGCCAGCTGCGGTGGAGTGTTATGCGGAGGCGCTTGAACTCGTAGTCGCACTGGGCGACCCCGTTCGCGAGGCCGCCGTGTGGAACAACCTTGGAGTCGCTTTGCTCTATGCTGCTCAATACGGCGAAGCGATTCAGTGCCTCGAGCGCACCATCGAGCTTGCGAAGGACGACGCCGTTAGTGGCTCGCTGATTCAGAAGGCGTTCATCAACATCGCACTCGCTTCCCTGCATACGGAGGACTTCGGCAGGGGACTGCGCGCAGCGAAGATGAGCGTCGACGGCGCCGCAGAACCGACGTCGGCCAACCAACTCGTCGACCGCGTGATGGCAGAGAGCAACTATGCTCGGCTGCTGCTGGAAGTCGACAACCTCGAGCGGGCGCGCGAGCGGTGCGAACTGGCCAAGCGGTACGCGGCCCAATCGCGCTCGCAGCGCGCGGAGCTGTCGGCGGAGATCGCCGAGGGTTTGTACGAGGTGCACGCGGGTCTCGTCGACGTCGGTATCTCGCGTCTGCAGCGGGCGCTGGACCAGGCGCGGATCATGAAGTCGACGCTACGCGACGCTTTGGTCGCGCTGGTCAAGGCCTACGACATCGCGGGCCAACCGCAGCTTGCGCTGATCCATCTGCGCGAACTGCTGCATCACACCAAGCGCTCGCAGATCGAAAGCGCCTTGCAGCACCAGCGCCTGCACCTTGAGCGGTTGAAGCAGACCGGCGAGCATACGGACCCGGCGGCGGCGCCGGGCCTAGCCGAGTCCGACGCGCCGCTTTCCGAGGCCGCGCGCAGCCGCATCAAGGCGCAACTGGCGCTGCTGCACCGGCAGGCGATCACCGCGGAACTCGCGGAAGATCCGTCCGGCGAGCACGTCTACCGCGTCGGCAAGCTGGCCGCGCTGCTCGCCGCCGAGTACGGGTGGAAGGACACTGATTGCTTCATGATCGAGATGTCGGCGCGGCTGCACGACGTCGGCAAGCTCGGCATTCCGATCGCGATCCTCGCCAAGCGCGGCCGCATCAATCCGGACCAGATGTCGCTGGTGCGCACGCATGCGGCGATCGGCGCGGAACTACTGTCGCAAAGCGGGCTGCCGCAGATCCAGATGGCGGTCGACATTGCGCGCCATCACCACGAATGGTGGGATGGATCCGGCTATCCGGACGGCATCGCCGGGCGGGCGATTCCGGACGCAGCCCGGATCGTGGCGCTCGCCGACGTGTTCGACGTGGTGACGCACGCGCGGCCGTACAAGGAGCCCTGGCCGGTGGCGCGCGCGCTGGAGGAAATCCAGCGCCAGAAGGGCACGCAATTCGATCCGCAGCTCGCGGATCTGCTCGTGGCGCTCGTTCGGCGCCTGCAGCGCGAGGTCGGGGACCTCGACGAATATCTCGGCGCCGGGGCGCGCGAGTCGCCGTTCATCCGGGCTCGGCGCGCGATCGCCGAGGCGCTGCGCCGGTCGGGCTACTCGAGGCCCGGCACGCTGTCCTGACGGACGATCCGCGCAACCGGCAGGCGCCGGGCGCGACTTCGCGGCCCGGGCGAATCGGCCCGCATCAGCCGAGTGTGACCAGCCGATCGACCGCGCGCACCGTTTCCGGCCGGTGGCTGACGATCACCAGGCCGATCCCCAGCGTCTTCAACTGCTCGGTGATTTCGCGCTCGCGTGCAAGATCGAGCTGATCGAACGCTTCGTCGAGAAACAGGATGTGCGGCCGGCGGTACAGCGCGCGTGCGAGCAGGATGCGCTGCTTCTGTCCGCCCGACAGCGCCATGCCGAGGCTGCCGACCATCGTGTTGTACTGCATCGGCATGGCCTCGATCTCGGCGTCGATCCGGGCGATTCGCGCGCACGCCCGCACGCGCTGCGGATCGTGCTGCGGGTCGAAGAAGCTGATGTTGTCCTCGACCGTGCCGACGAACAACTGGTCGTCCTGCATGACCACGCCGATGCGGCTGCGGTAGGCGCCGCGGTCCCAGTCGCGCACGTCGCGCCCGTTGGCGGTGAGCGTACCCTCGGTGCGGTCGAGCAGTCCGACCAGCACCTTGACGAGCGTGGTCTTGCCGCTGCCCGAAGGGCCGACGATCGCGACCGTCTCGCCCGGCTTCACCGCAAAGTCGACGCCGCGGAAGACGAAGCCTTCGATGCCATACGAGAACCCGAGCCCCTTGCCTTCGATCGCCAGCGGCGCCTTGGGCGGCTCCTGCGCGGAGCTGCCGCTCGCGGCTTCCGGCGCTGCGAGCGCGATGTCGGCGATGCGCTCGGCGTGCAGGTCGAGCATGCGGAACTCGATTGCCTTGTCGACGAGGTTGTTCACGCGCGTCAGGAACAGCAGCTTGAAGGCCAGGAAGCCGAACAGCATGCCGACGGAGAAGCGGCCGTCCATCACCAGCAGCGCCGCGAGCCAGATCACCGCGACGTTCTCCAGCCCGAAGATCAACCCGTTGGCCGCACGGTGCGCGATCGCGATCGCCTGCGAACGCACGCCGGCGTTGGTCTGCTCGACGACCAGGTTCTGGTACGCGGCGCGCCGCTCGGTCTCGCGCATGTTCAGCTTGATCGCCATCATGCCGCGCAGCGTCTCGATGAAGTGCGTGCCGGCCTTCGCTTCGTGCACGATCTGCTCGTCGAGCGCGCGCCGCTGCGGGCCGTAAAACGCCCAGCGCACCGCGCCGTAGGCGGCTGCCGCGCCGACGACGATCGCGGTCAGCAGCGGGCTGTACCAGAGCATCACCGCCAGCGTCAGCACGACCATCACGCCGTCGACCATCGTCTCGACGAACGTCAGTGTCAGCGTGCGCTGGATCGCGTCGACCGAGCGGAAGCGCGAGACGATGTCGCCGATGTGCCGTTTCTCGAACCACGCAAGCGGCAGCCGCAGCAGTTGCGCGAACAGCGCATCGAGCATCCGCAGGTTCAGGTGCGTCGACAGATACACGCCGAGCCAGGCGCGCACCGCGGTGACCGCGACCTGCATCAGCACGAGCAGCGCGAAGCCGAGCCCCAGCACGGTCAGCAGGTCGCGGTCGCGGCCGACGACGACGCGGTCGATCACGAGCTGCACGAAGAACGGCGATGCGATCGCGAACACCTCGAGCACCAGCGACAGCAGAAGCACCTGCGCGATCGCGCCTTTCATGCCGGAGGCAGCCTGCAGAAGCTGCCACGCTCGCACTTTTTCGCGCTCGTCGCGCTGCACGAAGCCGGGTGCCGGCGCAAGCTCCATCGCGACACCGGTGTAATGGCGCGACGCCTGCTCGAGCGACAGCACGCGCCGGCCCTGCGCCGGGTCGTGCACGGTGATGCGGTTGCCGGCGACCTTCGTCAGCACGACGAAGTGGTTCATGTCCCAGTGCAGGATCGCCGGCAGGCGCAGTTGCCCGAGCGCGGCAAGCGGCGCCTGCACGCCGCGCGCGGCGAGCTTCATCGTTTCGGCGATCGCCGCGATGTGCTTGAGCGTGACGCCCTTCATCGACGGTGCGAGCCGCAGCCGCATCGCCGACAGGTCGGTGCGAAAGCCGTGATAGCTCGCGACCATCGCCACGCAGGCGATTCCGCACTCGGGCGCTTCGGACTGCAGGATCAGCGGCACCTCGCGGCCGATGAGCTTCACTGCAGCCGCCCCTTCAGCTCGAGCACGGGTTCGAAGATCCACTCGAGCACGGTGCGGCGCTCGAGCAGGATGTCGGCGTTGACGAGCATGCCGGGGCGCAACGCGATCTCCTGGCCTCCGGCGGACACGGTCTGCCGCTCGAGCGCGACGTCGACGCGATACACGGGCTCGCGCACCGTCATCGGACCGACGCGCTCGCCCGGCGTCCACACCGTGCGGCTGACCGCCTGTACCGTGCCGCGGTACTGGCCGAACCGCTGGAAGGGGAACGCCTCGTAGCGCAGCACGACCGCGTTGCCGGGCTGAACGAACCCGACCGCGCGGGTGGGGACCAGAAGCTGCGCCTGCAAGCCGCTGCCCTTCGGCAGCACGGTCGCGATCGGCGCCTCGGCGGCGACCGAGTCGCCGCGCGCCACCGCGATGTTGGTGACGATGCCGGCGATCGGCGCGCGGATTACGTTCTCGCGGCGCGCGACCTCCTGCACGAGGTTCTGCTGCAGCTCGCTCTTCTGTCGCGCGAGCTGCTCGATCTGCGCCTTCGCGCGCGTCTCCACCGTCGGCAGTTCCGCGCGCGCGCTGCCCAGATCGCGCTCGACCGCGAGCCGCTGGCGCCGGATCGCCTGCAGCTTCGACTCCTGATCGAGCAGGTCGTTGCGCTTGAGCGTGACCGCGGTGTCGGAGACGAACTTCTCCTTGACCAGATCGAGCGTGCGTTGCAGTTCCTGCCGTGCCGACGCAACCCGCGTGGCCTGCAGGCGGATCTCGCCGTCGAGCTGCACGAGTTCCTTCTGCAGATCGGCGATGCGGCGCTTGAGCTTGTCGACTTCCTGCTCGGCGAGTTGGCGCGCCTGCTCGATTTCGGTGTCGATGCGCGCGGCGCGTTCCTTCAGCTCGCGCTGCACGAGTTCGGAGGAGGTCACGCCCGAGGCCGTTCCGCGCTCGGTCGCGATCCGCGCGATCGGCGCGCCTTCGGCGACTTCGTCGCCCTCCCGGACCAGCAGTTCGGCGATCGTTCCGGTTTCGGGGGCGATGATGCGCGCAGCGCCTGCGTCGAGCGCGAGAAAGCCTTCGACGCGTTCGCGCCGGGTGTATTCGCCCCAGACCGAAAAGGAAACGAGTGCGGCGGCGAAAGCGACCGCCAGCGCCGTGAAGACCCACAGCGGAACCGGGCGCGCGATCGAAACCTCGCCCAGCAGCTTTTCGCGCTGTGCGTCGATCGCTTCCTGACGGAACAACTGGCGCATCGACAGTGAAAGCAGTCGCGCGGCTTGCGCCGCGGCTCGTTCGACGACGCGCGATTATGCGGCAAGCGCGGCGCGCGGCCGCTGCCGAAGCGCGGGATTGCGCGCGGGACTACGCGGCGACGCGGACCTTCGGCTCGCCGCCGGCCAGCCGGCCGATCACCGCGGCGCGTTCGAAGCCGTCTTCGCGGAACACGCGTAGCACGTCGGCGACGGCCTCTTGCGCGCAGGCCACCAGCAGTCCGCCGCTCGTCTGCGGATCGGTCAGCAGCTTGCGCTGCGTTTCCGATACGCCGTCGAGCACGACGTCCCTGCCATAGCCGGCCCAGTTGCGTGCCGATGCGCCCGTCGCAAAGCCCTGCTCGATGAGCGCTTCCACACCCGGCAGCAGCGGCACCTGCGAGACCGCGACTTCCGCGCCGAGCCGCGAGCCGCGGCAGAGCTCGAGCAGATGGCCGAGCAGACCGAAGCCGGTGACGTCGGTCAACGCGTGCACGCCCGCCATTTCGGACAGGCGCCGTCCCGGCGTGTTCAGTTGCGTCGTCGTCGCGATCATCTCGCGGTAGCCCGCGGCGTCGAGCTTGTCCTTCTTCAGCGCCGCCGAATAGATGCCGACGCCGAGCGGCTTGCCGAGCACGAGCGCGTCGCCCGCCTGCGCGCCGCTGTTCTTCTTGACGCGGTCCGGATGGACGAGGCCGAGCGCGACGAGTCCGTAGATCGGCTCGACCGAGTCGATCGTGTGCCCACCGGCGATCGGAATGCCGGCCGCGGTGCACACCGCTTCGCCGCCTTCGATGATGCGGCGGATCACCTCGACCGGCAGCTTGTCGACCGGCATCGCCAGCAGCGCGAGCGCCATGATGGGCGTGCCGCCCATCGCGTAGACGTCGGAAATCGCGTTGGTCGCCGCGATGCGGCCGAAATCGTACGGGTCGTCGACGATCGGCATGAAGAAGTCGGTCGTCGCGATCAGCGCCTGTTGATCATTGAGTCTGTACACGGCAGCGTCATCGGCCGTTTCGATCCCGACCACCAGTTCCTGCGGAACGATGCCGCCGGCACCGCGCAGGATCTCCGACAGCACGCCCGGCGCGATCTTGCAGCCGCAACCGCCGCCGTGCGAAAAGGACGTGAGCCGGATCTTCGGTTGCTCTGGCGCGTTCATCGTGATCTCCCGCAAGTCGCTTCGAACGCATTATCCACAAGCCGCAGCACCGCGCGACGTTCGCGCTCTGGGTCGAACAGCGCGGCCCGTTTCTTACACGCCGACTGCAAGGCGCGCAGGAATTTCGCGTCGGTTTCCGCGCGCCGCAGCAGCTTCGCTGCGGCCTGCACGTCGCCGACCGGGAAAAGCCCCGGATAGCCACGGCCGAGCATGCCGACGTTGCCCGCGCAGTCGGCTGCGACGACCGGCGTGCCGGACTGGATCGCTTCGAGGATGACTTGCGCGCCGCCCTCCATCTTCGAGGGGTGCAGCAGCAGTCGCGCGTGCCGAATCGCTTGCCGCGTGCGCGCGCGCGGCAGACCGCCGGTCCACCGATAGCGCGGGCAGCGCCGCGCGGTCGCCCGCGCCGCTTGCGCCAACGCGCGCTCGAGCGCTTTGCCGATGTGCAGCACGCGGATGCGCGAATCCGCAGGCAGGCTTTCGGCCACACGCATCGCCAGCAGCGGGTCCTTTTCGTCGCGCAGATGGCCGACGACGGCAACGTCGAAGCGCGTGCGCCGCGGCGCTCCCGGCGCAAGCTTCGGCGCCGACTGGTACACGACGACCGCCTTGTCGCGCAGCACGGCCGGCAACGCATCCGGGCCGCGCTCCTGAAGCACGACGAGCCGGGTGGCCAGTTCGAGCGAGCGCTGCGCGGCCGCGTCGGTGCGGATGTCGCGATACAGGTCGGTGCCGGTCAGCACGACGATCAGTGGACGCCCCGGGTAGCTGCGTGCGAACGCCTCGATCGACGCCGCCGAGCGGCGCGCGTGCAGCGCGATCAGCGCATCGGCCGCTTCGCCGTCCCAGGTTTTCATCACGCGCACGCGAAAGCGCGTCCCCAGAAACCGGGCCCAGCGCGCGGCCGTATGCCAGTTGCCGGTGTTCTCGTCGGCCAGCGCGGGCGTGATAATCGCCACCCGCGGACGACGCGGACGGGCGGCGCGGGAAGGCGAGGCGGGCATGCGGGACGACGGTTCGGCGCGGCAGATCGGCAAGGCGCAACTTGTCGCGGCGCTGCGATCCGCGCGCGAGTATACGAGGGCACTCGTCGACGATCTGACCGACGCGCAGTGGCGCAACATCGCGTACCAGCCGATCGTCAATCCGTTCCTGTGGGAGGTCGGCCACGTCGGCTGGTTCATGGAACGCTGGTGCGTGCGCTGGCGCGGTGCCGATGCGCCGCTCGCCACGGCGCTGCTGGCCGATGCGGACCGGTGGTACGACTCGAGCAACGTTGCGCATCCGACGCGCTGGACGCTCGACCTGCCTGACCGCGCGGCCACGCTCGACTACCTCGACGCCACGCTGCACGCAGCACTCGCCGCGCTCGACCGCGCCGAGGATTCCGACGCGGGCCTGTATTTCTTCCGTCTCGCGCTGTTTCACGAGGACATGCATGGCGAAGCCTTCGCCTACATGCGCAACACGCTGGGCTATCCGGCGCCGGCCTGCCTGCCGCACTCGGCTGTGCACGACGCTGCCGGAGACATACCCGTTGCCGGTGGCGAAGTGGAACTGGGCATGGCGCGCACCGCACCGGGATTCGTGTTCGACAACGAGAAGTGGGCCCACCGCGTGCGGCTCGCGCCGTACGCGATCGCGCGGCGTTGCGTGACGAACCGCGAGTTCGCCGCGTTCGTAGAAGACGGAGGCTACGCGCGGCCGGCGCTGTGGTCCGACGAGGGTCGCGCCTGGCTCGCTCGCACCGGCCGCGCCGCGCCGCGCGGCTGGCGGCGAGAAGGCGGGCAATGGTTTGCCGAACGCTTCGGCGCGCTGCTGCCGCTCACAGCCGACGAACCCGTGCGGCACGTGACCGCGTTTGAGGCCGAGGCGTACTGCCGCTGGGCGAAGCGGCGGCTGCCGACGGAAGCCGAATGGGAGAATGCGGCCGTGCAAGGCGCGATCGCGCCGTCGCGCGCGGTCTGGGAGTGGACCGCGACGACCTTCGAGCCGTATCCGGGGTTCTCGCCCGATCCGTACGCCGACTACTCGGCGCCGTGGTTCGGAACGCACCGCTGCGTGCGCGGCGCGAGCTTCGCCACGCCCGCGCGGCTCGTGCATCCGCGCTTTCGCAACTTCTACCTGCCCGAGCGCGACGACATCTTCGTCGGGTTCCGCACTTGCGCGCTGAATTGACCCCGAAGACGTCGCCGTCAAGGCACGCAGACACGGACGACGGCGGTGAATCGGCGGCTTGCGGGTCAACGTTATCGAACGTCACCCAACCTCGTGACGCCGCCACTCGCGTCTCGATTTCGCCGGCGTGCACGCCGGTTTTGTCACCGGACCCCGGCCGCAAGCCGGGGCGGCGATCCCGCTCCCTCCAGTGGCCGAGATTCCTCGCCTTCGGCTCGGAATGACGAGGCATTGGGGCAACGCATATCGGCCAAGTGGCACGTGTCGCCAAGATTGGTCATGCTCGATCGTCCAGCAGTCGAACGCAGGCGGCGGGCGTGCCGGCGGCCCCGGATCGAGTTGCGGGGCGCCGAGGAAACAAGTTCGCCCTTGCGACGAGGTACGACGACGCCGCTCCGCGCACCCGACGTGCGATGCAGTGCGTCGCGGACCTGCCCGACGGGTGAACGATGCCCAATCCGTAAACTTCGAACGCGACGAGCCTCCGAAGCTTCGAGCGGTCGACGGCCGGGTTTGGGTTCGACCCTTGGTCGACCCGGCATCGCCGTGCGGCGCTTCGCTTCTCCCGGGTTGGGGTCCGTGCCTTTGAGGTTCACCAGCGTTTTTCGGTTCGAGTTCGTCGGCCCCGCGTTGAGCGCCGCGGCGTTGCTCGCGACGTGGTCTGCGCAGGCGCAGCCGACGTACGCAGACCTTGCGCCGGTATTGCAGGCGCAGTGCGTGATGTGTCATTCCGGCGCAAACGCCGCGGCCGGCCTGCGACTCGATACGCTCGACGGTGTGCTTGCGGGCAGCGCGCGCGGCCCCGTCGTGCGGGCCGGCGCGGGCGAGGCGAGCGAATTGGTGCGCCGGCTGCGCGGCACCAGCCAACCGCGCATGCCGATGACGGGGCCGCCGTTTCTGAGCGACGCGCAGATCGCGCGGTTCGTCGCATGGATCGATGCCGGCATGCCGGCCGGCTCCGTCGAGACCGCCGTCGTTGCATCGGCGCCGCCGCGGCCCGCGCCGGGCGAACCCGTGACGTACGCGCACGTCGCGCCGATCTTCGCGCGTCGCTGCGCGATTTGCCACGCCGCGCAGGGACGCAAGGGGCCCGCGCCGGAGGGCTATTGGCTGAACTCGTATGCGGCGACGATTGCGGCGGCGGATCGGGCGCGGGTCATACCGGGCCGGCCCGAGGCGAGCGAGCTGATGCGGCGCGTGCGCGGGCAGGCGCGGCCGCGCATGCCGTTCGACGGTCCGCCGTATCTGGACGAGGCGGACATCGCGCTGGTCGAGCGCTGGATCGCCGATGGCGCGCGCGATGCGCAGGGGCGGGCTGCACCGGTTCCGGTCGGCGCAGCGGTGCGACTGCACGGAACGTTGACCGGTCCTGCGCAACTCGACGCGCTGCCGTTGCGCGGCGCATCCGGCGCACGCGTCGACCGCGCGCGCATCGGCAGCTACGTCGAAGTGCGCGGACGCGTGACGAGCGAAGGGGAGATCGAAGTGTTGCGTGTGCGGCGGCGATAGACCCGCCGGTGCGCGGGCGTTGCTCGCGCCCGCGGCAAGCCCGTCGGCGCATGCGCCGACGGCGGCAAGTCGCGCTCGCCGCGACCGCGCGCGGCTTGCATCGCTCAGCGCGCGCTGCCCGGCCGCAGGACCTCGATGCGGCGGCGCACGTGCAGGTTGACCACGTGCAGCGATCCGTCGGCGGCCCGCCCGGTGAATTCGGAGTAGTCGGGACTGAACCGGGCGTCGTCGAGCGGCTCGTCGAGCACGATCCGCCGCACCGCAAACGGCCCGCGATCGGCGATGCCTTCACCCATCCGATAGTCGTGCACGAGCCCGTCGTATACCGGTTCGGCGTTCGGGTCGTACGACAGCTCCCAGGCTTCGGGGATGTCGGCCAGCAGCACGACGAAGCTCTTGCGCGGCGGCGCATCGACGATGCGCGCCACGCGCGAGGTCGTGCCGCGCTTGTCGGCGACGCGGATACGGCGCACGACCGCGCCGCTTGCGGCGTCGATCGCGACGAGCTCGCGCGCCGCGTTGTCCGCCTGCAGCAGCCAGCGCCCATCGGCTGAACGAACGGCGGGGTCGGCCGCCGACAAAGGAAAAGCGGCCGCGAGAGCCGCGGCCGCCAAAGCGCTGCGCAGCAGAAGCGCGCAGCGTCGGACTACATCGCCAGCACCCACTCGACCAGCTTCTTGATGTCGGCGTCGGGCACTGCCGCGTTCGGCGGCATCGGCACCGGGCCCCAGACGCCGGAGCCGCCCTTCTTCACTTTGTCGGACAGCTTGGCGACCGCGTCGGCCTGGCCTTTGTACTTCTTGGCGACGTCCTTGTACGCGGGGCCGACGCTTTTTTTGTCGAGCTGGTGGCAGGCGATGCAGTTGTGCTTCTTGGCGAGCGCTTCGTCGGCGTGCGCCGCGCCGGTGGCGGTGAGCGCGGCGCCGATCGCAACCGCAAGGATGGCGGGTTTGCATTTCATCGGTGCGCCCTCCTCAGTACACGTCGTGCTGCGTGTTGTAGATGTTGAAGTGGCCGGTCGGGGTGATCAGCTTCGGGTCCTTGATCACAGCCTTAGGCTTCAGCGTCTTGTCGTCGACGACGACCAGCGCCGAGGTCTGGTCCTTGGCGCTCCACACGGCGAACCACACCTCATCGCCCGCCTTGTTGTATTCGGGCTGAACGATCCGGCCCTGGCCTTCCGGAATGCCGGCCCAGTCGGCAATCGGCAGGATCTTCGGCTTGGCCGACAGGTCCTTGATGTTGAACACCGCCACCGAGCGGGCGATCTTGCTGTCCGGATTCAGCGGCGTGTCGACGTACAGGTTGCTGCTCTTCGGATGCGTCTTGATGAAGAGGTTGCCGCCGCCCTGGCCGTCGAGCATCTGCACGACTTTCCACGCGTACTGTTTGTGGTTCTTCGGGTCGGTGCCGATCAGCGCGATCTTCTCGCTGCCCAGGTGGCCGGTGGCCCAGACCGGGCCGTACTTCGGGTGGACGAAGTTGGCGCCGCGGCCCGGGTGCGGGATCTTGTCGACGTCGACGAGCGCCACGCGCTTGCCTTCTTTCGCGTCGACCACTGCGATCTTGTGCGACTGGTTGGCCGCGACGAGGAAGTAGCGTTTGCTCGCGTCCCAGCCGCCGTCGTGCAGGAAGCGCGCCGCCGGGATTTCGGTGACCGTCAGGTTCTCGATGTCCTTGTAGTTGACCAGCAGGATCTTGCCGGTTTCCTTGACGTTGACGACGAACTCGGGCTTGAAGTGCGACGCGACGATCGACGCCACGCGCGGCTCGGGATGGAATTCCTGCGTATCGACGGTGACGCCCCGCGTCGACACGATCTTCAGCGGCTCCAGGGTGTCGCCCTTCATGATCACGTACTGTGGCGGCCAGTAGCTGCCGGCGATCGCGAGCTTGTCCTCGTAGCCCTTGAACTTCGATACGTCGACCGAACGCGCCTCCAGGCCGACGCGGATCTCGGCGACGTTGTCCGGCTTCTCCATCCACAGGTCGATCATGTTGATCTTGGCGTCGCGCCCGATCACGTACACGTAGCGGCCCGAAGCCGACACGCGCGAGATGTGCACCGCATAGCCGGTCTTGACGATGTTGATGATCTTCTTCGTGTCGCCGTCGATCAGCGCGACTTCGCCGGTGTCGCGCAGCGTGGTCGAGAAGATGTTGTCGATGTTGTAGTTGTTCATCTTCTTCTTCGGCCGTTTGTCAAGCGGCACGATGACCTTCCAGGTCGCCTTCATGTCCGCCATGCCGAACTCGGGCGGCGTCGGAGGCGTCTGCTGGATGTAGCGCGCCATCAGGTCGACTTCGGCGTCGTTCAATTCGCCCGACGTGCCCCAGTTCGGCATGCCGGCCGGCGTGCCGTACTTGATGAAGACCTTCAGGATCTCGGTTCCGCGCTGCAAGGTGATGTCCGGCGTCAGCGGTTTGCCGGTCGCGCCCTTGCGCAGCACGCCGTGGCAGCCGGCACAGCGCTCGAAGTAGATCTGGCGGCCGCGCTCGAACTCGGCCTTCGTCATCGGCGGCGCCTTCGGATTGATGTCCTGGTGCATCTCCACGCCCGCCAGCGGCGAGCCGCCGGCCTGGTAACGGAGTTCTTCTCCGGTGACGGGCTGCCGGTCGTCCTTTTTTGCCGCGTCGCCTTTGGCCTGGGCGAACGCGAGTCCGGCAGCCATCGCGCCGGCCAGCGCCGCGACGGCCAGTGTGCTTCGTTTCATCTCGATCTCCTCTTGGGTTGCAGCGGAATCCGCCGGCGCCCGTTGTGAAACTGCGCCATGTTCGACGGCGACGCTAGGCGATGCATGCCGGCATTTCCATGCTCTGAATCAATTCGGCGCCCGTCGCGCTACAGCGTCGCTCGCAGCAGGACCGACGCATTGCGGCCCGGCTGGGTATAGCGGTCGACCGTGGCCGCAGGGTTGACCACGTCGCGCACGTCGGACCACAGCCAGTACTTGCGGTCGAACAGGTTGAACACACCGGCGGAGACGCGGATGCGCGGATGCAACTGCCAGCTCGCCGTCAGATCGACGACCGTGTACGCGGGCGGCGCGAAGCGGGCTCCGGTGGTCTGGTCGATGCGCGTCTTGGCGCGCGCATGCGTGGCATGCAGCGCGGCGCTGAAGCCGTCGCGGTCGTAGAAGACGCCGGCGACCAGCCGCGGCGGCTCGATCGTGTTCAGCGGTACGTCCTTGTCGGTGTCGTCGCCGCGTGCGTACGAAGCCGCCGCCTGCAGCGACCACGGCCCGGCGACGCGCCACAGCGCGCTCGCCTCGGCGCCGAAGATGCGTGCATGGGCGACGTTGCGCGACTGGAAGGTGCCGGTGGCGCCGGGGACGCAGGCCGGATCGGCGGGGCAGGCGAGCGGCGCGCGCGAGGCGATCAGGTCGCGGTAGCGCGCATCGAAAGCGGTCGCCGTGTACTCGAAGCGCGGATGGCGGCCGCGCACGCCGAGCTCCAGCCCCCGGCTGCGCTCGGCCTTCAGGTCCGGGTTGGGGATCACCGCGTAGCCCGACGGCAGGCTCGAAAGACCGATGTTGATGTCGGACGCCGGCGGGGCGCGAAAGCCGCTCGCCCATTGCGCGCTGAAGGTCGTCGACGGCGACGCGCGGTACAGCAGTCCGAGCCGCGGCGACAGTGCCTGGTCGGCGCTGTCGATCGGAATGCGCCCGCCGCTGCCCGACAGGAACGCCGCGTCCGCCTGCGTGCGCAGGCTGAAGCGGTCGAAGCGCAACGCCGGAATCAGCCTCAGGCGATCGCCGGCGAGCCCGATTTCGTCCTGCGCGAACGCGCCGATGCGGTCGGTCGTCGACAACGGAAAGTCGCGCGTCGGAAAGGTTTCCGTACCGACGACGTTGGTCGTCACGCCGGTATTCAGGTTCGTCTGGCGGCCATCGCGCATTTCGTCGGCGGCCAGCCGCGCGGCCTCGAGCCCGAACAGCCAGTGGCCGGCCGCTCCGGCGTCGACTTCGCCGAGCCAGCTCGCACCCTGCTCCTTCTGCTCGAAGCGGAAGCGCACATCGCGCAGGCAGTTCACCGTGCCGACCGCCGACAGGCACGCCGCCGTCGTGTTGGTGCGCAGGTCGAGCGTGTCGTTGCGGGTCAGCGCGCGCTGGGCGTACACGAGCCAGCGCTGCCGCGCGAGTCCGAAGACCTGCGGCAGGTCGGCATCAATGCTCGCGCGTTCGCGCTGACCGAGATCGCTGGCTTCGAGCCGCGTGGTGCGGCTCGACTGCGGATTGAGCGACAACACGTCCGTGTCGATGCCGGCGACATGCCGGTCGAGCGTCAGACGCCAGCGGCCGCCACCCGCCTGCGGCCACACGAGCTTGGCCAGCAGCGACTCCGCGGCCGCGCGCTGCGGATTGGGCGCAGTGCGCGCGGTGCCGACGACATCGTTGGTGCCGAAGTTCTCGGTCTCGCGCGCGGTGGCGCGCTGGATGCCGACGAGGCCTGCGAGCTGTTCGCCACGCGCTGCGACCAGCAGCCCGCGCTGCCAGCGTTCGCTGGCCGACGCGTAGCCCAGGTCGACCGTCGTCTGCGCGGCGCGGCCGGCGCCGAGCACGTCTTCGGGATCGACCGTGGAGAAAGCCACGACGCCGCCGAGCGCATCCGATCCGTACAGCGCCGAACTCGGTCCGCGAAGGATTTCGACCTTCTGCAACAACCCGACGTCGAGCTGGTTGCGCGAGGCGTTCGAGAAGCTGCCGACGCGGTAAGCGTCGGGCAGCCGCACGCCGTCGAGCGTCATCAGCACGCGGTTGCCGGTCATGCCGCGGATGCCGATTGCGCCGAGCCCGAAGCGCGCAGGCGCGTTCTCGATCGCCACGCCGGGTTCGTAGCGCAGCAGCTCGCGCAGATTGGTCACGACCTCGCGCTCGATGTCGCGGCGGGTGATCGCGGTCGCCGTCGGCGCGACGTCGTCGATCTGCCGTTGCATCCGATACGCCACACCGATGACTTCGACCGCGTCGAGCCGCGCAACGGTTTGCGCGGGCGCTGTGCCGGTACAGGCCAGCGCAACCGCGCCCGCGAGCGCGACGCGCTGGTCAAATCGCTTTGACACTTCATCGCTCCGTCGTGAAAGTGCGTGCAAGGTACGTCGCCGCCCCATGGTCGCCTTGACCGGCGTTAACGCCGCCTGCCGATGCCTCCAACGGCTCGCCGGACTACCTCCAAGGAGGCATGCGATCGTGCCGCTGCGGGGTCGCGCCGGTGTGACGCAGGTCAAGACCCGGCAGATTGGCTCGTCCAGACTCCGGCGAACGCAGCACATTCGGGTGCGCGCGCAGCCCGGTCAACGACGCCGGCCGCACGAAGCCGGCGCGATCCGCGCGCCCGCCGCACCGGGGAAACGCCATGGCCGCAGTCCTGCACGCCGAGAACTTTCTCGCCAATCTCGCGCTGTTTCGCGAGCTCACGCCAGAGCAGCGCGCGCATATCGCCGAAAGCACGCGGCAGCTTCGCGTCGCGCGCGGCGACGTTCTGTTCCATCGAGGCGATCCGGCCGCCGGCATGTACGTGATCGTGTTCGGGCAGATCAAGCTGTCGTTCGTTTCATCGACCGGCGTCGAAAAGGTCGTCGAGATCCTCGACCAGGGGCAGAGCTTCGGCGAGGCGGTGATGTTCCTCGACCTGCCGCACGTGGTGACCGCGCAGGCGCTTGCCGACAGCCTGCTGCTGTTCGTGCCGAAGGAAACCGTATTCGAGGGCATCGACCGGGATCCCGTGTTCGCGCGCCGCCTGCTCGGCGGTCTGTCGCGGCGGCTGCACCAGTTGATCGCCGACGTCGAGTCGTACTCGACGCGTTCGGGAACCGAACGCGTGATCGGCTACCTGCTGCGCGATTGCCATGCGGCAGATCAGCCCGACGGCGCCGGCAGCGTCGAAATTCAGCTTCCGGTCGCCAAGGGCATCATCGCTTCGCGGCTCAACCTCACGCAGGAACACTTCTCGCGCATCCTGCACGACCTCAGTGCGCTCGGGCTGATCGAGGTGAAAGGTCGCCGGATCGTCGTCCGCGACCTCGATCGCCTGCGCAAGCACGCGAGCTGACGCGCGCCGGCCCGGGGTCTTGGACCCTTCGAACGGGAAGAAGGATGCGCGGACGCGGGCGGAGGCCAGGCGTTCGCGGTTACTCCGCGTTCGGCGCCGCGCGCTCGCAGATGTCGATCTCGTAGCGCCCGTCTTCGCACGCCGTGGCGTAGTACGCGTAGCCGTTGTGCTCGAGCACGCGATACAGCGGGAAGGGCTCGCGTTCGAGGATCAGGCGGATGCGTTCGCCGCGCGGGAGGTTGCACAACGCTTCCATCACGGCCTCGAACGGGCGAGGCGGCTCCCAGCCGCGTGCATCGATCACGATCATTCGGTCCTCCGGACGGCGAGACAACGTTCCAGCAAAGCCGCGCAGGTGGCGACCAGCGCACCGGCGGCAAGCGCGTGTGCAACCGCCAGCGCGAGCGGCCCTTCGTAGGCGGCGAGTGCGAGCCCGAGGGCGAGCGCGAGCGTCGAGGCGCCGACGACGGCGCGCACGTACGGAGTGCGCGGCCGTCGCGTACTCGCGGATGCCGCCGCGACCGCCAGCACCGAGACGACGATGCCGCCGAGCCGATGCACCGCGTGCAGGGGTTCACCCGCGCGGACGTGACGCAGCAGATCGACGGCGACACCGGCCTCGAGCGGATTCCACAGCCGTGCCGCACCGGGCAGCCAGCTCTCGCTGCATTCGACCACGCACGCCGATCCCGCCAGACGCGCGCTGATCATCGCGCCGCTGGCGGCCTGCAGCGCGAGCAGCGCGAGCACGATGGCGAGTGTGCGCGCGTGGCGATGCGGAGGGATGTACTGCGCGGCGGCGCGCTGCGCGCTGATCAGAAACGCCGCGCAGCCCGCCAGCGTGAGTCCGCCCAGCACGTTCGCCAGCGTGATCGCCGGCAGCGTCGAAGGCGTGAAGCGGCCGACGAGCGCAAGCGCGGCCGTCACCGCGAGCAGCACGACGGCCGCCGTGCGCGCGGGCCCGCCCCAGCGACGCCAGCCGAGGACGATCGCGGCGATCGCAGTCAGCGCGAAGGCCGATGCGGCGACCCGATGCACCGCGCGCGCTGCCTGCGCCGCCGCGGAGTCGCGCGCCGCTTTCGCGGTGACTTCCTTGCCGTAGCAGGCCGGCCACGGCGTGCAGCCGATGCCGTTGGCCGCAAGCCGCAGATAGCTGCTGGCGCCGAGCACGGTGAGCGCAAGCGCGAAGGCCGTCACGAGCAGCGGTTGCGTCAGTTTTTCGCTCAAGCCCGACCCCGCCGCAGCGTGCGCAGAACGACGAGCGCAAAGACCAGCCCGCCGATCACCGCGATCAGCCCGCCCACGCCCATCAGCGCCATGCCGGCGACCTCCGACGGCGTGCGCAGCACCTGTTCGGCACCGGCGACCTTGCGCTGCACGCCGTAGCCGCCCGACCACACGAGGCCCGCGATGTGCAGGAACTGACCGGCGCCGTACAGCACCGGCTGCCAAGTCGCGAGCCGCGGCAGCGGCCGCGTGTATCCGAGGCGCGGCAATAGGGCGTAGGTCAGTCCCATCAGCGCGAGCGTGATCCCGACGATGGACCCATGGTAATGCGCCGGGATGCGGACGTCCGAGCCCTTGATCAGGAAGCCGATCAGCCCGCCCGCCGAAAACAGCACGAGCGAGGCGACGAGCGCCGTGCGCGACGGCCGTTCGGCCGCAGAAACCGGTGCGGCGCGCACCAGGCCGATCAGCACCGCGATCGTGATCGGCACGATCGCGAGCCCCCCGCCGAAGCGCATCTGCCAGGTGAACAGCTTCTGGTGCTCGACGGAGGCCACGTCCCACGCCAGGTAGATGACGGGCGTCGCGAAGACGGCAACCAGACCGATCGCGAACAGCAGCACCACGATGCGAGGCGAAAGCGGCACGCGCGCGCCCGCGAGCGTGGCGAGCCACAGCCACGCGACCATCATCAGCAGGCTCCAGCAGAACTGGACGACGTGGCCCGGCCCCCAGAACAGCAACTCATAGTAGGTCTTGGCCTCGAGCGCCGGCGAAATCGCCGCCGTCGACCAGACGAGCGCGAGCAGCGCCATCGCCGCCGCCACCGCCGCCGTATTCAGCCCGAAGCGCAGCGCGCCGTCCGGCGCCAGCCACGGGCCGACTTTTTGCGGCACCGCGAGCGCGCGCAACGACGCCAGTCCGAAACCGGCCCCGAACACGATGAGCCCCCAGACGAACAGCCCGCTGTCGATCACCGGCACGTAGTTCGCCATCACCGGCGCACCGGGATTCAGGAAAGGCGCCGCACTCATCGCCACCGTGCCGAGCACCGCCAGCCCGAATGCCGTCCACGCGAGCGGTAGCCACCGCTCGGTGCCCGCGACGCTCCACAGCACGCCGGCGAACGAGGCGAACCAGACGAGCACCGACAGATCGACGTGTACGACCAGCGCGACGCGGAAAAAGTCGACCGTCGGCAGCCACGGCTGCAGGAACGGCGCACGCGCGACCACCAGCAGGATCGAGAACACGCCGCTCGCCAGAAGCGCGGCGATCGCCAGCGCGAGCCAGGCCGACGCGAGCGCGCGCCGCTCGCCGCCGGCGACCTCGAGGGCGTAGCGGGTATCGGCGTCGTCCGGAGCGCGCAATGGCCAGGCGAGCGCGGCGAAAGATGCAGCGAGCGTCTTCATTTGATCAGCACGCCTCCCTTTTCGGCGTCGAAGTCGATCAGCACGATGCGGCCGGGCGTGACGTCGAGTTCGGCCGTTCTTTCGTAAGTGAAGCCGCTGCGGCGCGCGTCGTCGTTCAACTGCACGCGCAGCGTGTGGCGGCCGGCTGCGATCGGCATCCGCCGGTAGGCAGCCGAAGCGCCGTCCTTCGACAGTCCGGCGGGGGCGAACGACTCGTCGATGACCGCACGCCCGTCGAGTTCGACGCGCACGCGCACCGGCGAGCGTTCGCGCGGGCAGTCCAGTTCGGCGCGCATCTGCGGCGGCATCCGGGCCAGCTCTTCAGTCGTGCGCCTGCGGCAGTCGCCCTTCGGCTTGCCGGGGTGCAGCAGCGACAGCCGGAGCAACGCCTCGTCGTCGCCGAGCAGGCGCAGCGAAGGCGCCGTCGAGAAATACCCGACGAACGCGGCGAACAGCGCATACAGCACGGCCTGTGCCGGGTAGCGGATGATCGGACTGGCTTCTTGTGACATCTACGCCTCGGAATGATGGACGAGCGTGGCAGCGGCGGCGGTGTTCGGCATGCGGGACACGGAAAGCAGGGCGGACGTGTGCTTGTCCGCGCCCTCGGTGTGCTCCGCGGCCGGTTCGGCAGCCTTCGATGGCTGCGGTTTGACCGTGGACGACGCGGTGGACACGCAGCTCGTCGACGCTTCCGGTGCATGGCTTCGGCGTTCGACCGTCCGTGGCTCGGCCGCTTTGCCGCCGGCGGCGAGCGCGTCGCGCACGCGATCTTCCTCGCCGCGGCCGGCTTCGACCAGTCGCACTTTCGGGCCGCGCACGTGCGCGCGCAGCGCAGGTTCGCGCGTGCCGGCGAGCCGTTGCGCGGTCCAGCGTGCCCCGAAGCGGTATGCGCACGCATGTTCGCCGCAGGTGGCGACGAGCACGCGCTCGGCGCCGTGCCGCAGCGCGTAGTCGACGAACGACGGCGGAAGCTGACCGGCGCAGGCGAGCGAGAGCCTGACCGTGCCGGGCGCGACGACGCGGTCGAGGTCCGCGCCTTCGTCGCAGCCGAACACGACCGTTGCCCTCGGCCGGGCAGCGAGGGCGTCACGCAGTTTCGTGCGCAGCACCGCAACCGGAAGCTGCGGCAGGTCGATGCCGGTGGCGAGCGGCTCGAGCGAGCGCAACGGATTGCTCGCCGGGCACGTGCCGACGCAGATGCCGCAGCTTGCGCACAGATCGGCGGCGACCTTCGCCTGCAAGGCATGGCGCCGGCCGTCGCTGCGCGGAGCGAGCACGACCGCGCCGTACGGGCAGTCGTCGAAACAGCGCCCGCAGCCGTTGCACTGCGCGAGATCGACCACGGCCGGGGCGGGGCGCGCCTGCCGCACGGTCCACGGCAACACGACCAGCAGCACGGTCGCCGCGCCCGCGAGCAGCCAGACCATCGCCGGCGACGTCCATTCGACCAGCACCAGCGGCGCGAGGAAGAACCAGTCGACCGGCACCGGCAGCGGAACTCGCGAAAAGTCCGCCGGTGCGGTCGACAGCGCGGGCAGCGCGGCCGCGAGCAGTGCCAGCGTTGCGCCGAAGCCCAACGCCAGCGGCCGCGCCGGCTGCGTGGCCGGGCGCACGAGCCGCTGCACGTGCACCCACAGGCCGAGCAGCACCAGCAGGCCGATGCCCAGATGTATGAACACGAGCAGCGAGAACAGGCGGTCGGAGATCGCTTCGTCCGTGATGAAGTTGCGCAGCATCGCGGCGCCCACACCGGGGATCGCGCCGGCCCATTCGCCGATCGCCGTCGCGACGAACTGTGCGCGCGTGTCGGCGACCAGCCAGTAGCCGACCAGCCCCGCGATCAGCATCAGCCATAGCAGCGGCACGCCCGTGGTCCACGAAAACCAGCGGAAGCCCGCGTAGCGCCGGTGGATCCACTCGCGCGCGACGTGCGCCAGTGCGAGCAGCATGAACGCGTCGGCCGAATAGCGATGGATGCTGCGCGCCAGGCCGCCGAACCACGGCTGCTCGCGCGCGAGCCTTGCGAGCGAGGCGTGCGCGCCGGCGGCCGACGTGTCGAAGAAGACGTAGACGATGCAGCCGCTGCCGATCGCGATCCACAACGCGAGTACCGCGAGTGCGCCGAGCTGGCGCAGCGGGTTCTCGCCGGCGCCGAAGACGCGATCGCCCGCGCGCTCGAGCGCGCGCAGCGTGCGCGCGGCAGCACTATCGGGACTGGCGTGGATCGGCCTCGTCATGTCCGCGATCTTGCGCGAGCGCGAGGGTCGCGGGCATTGACGAGGGTCAAGCGCGCAGGCGCCCGCGGCGCAATTCGCGCAGCACGAAGACCGCAACGGCGGCGAGGAATGTGATTCCCGCGAACAGTTCGAAGAAAAGCGAGTAGTTCAGGCGGTAGCGCCCGCTCGCCGGGTCGTAGACGGTGCAGTACAGCTTGACCTTGGTCCAGACATTTTCGAGCGTGAACTGGCGTGTGGCCTGCCCCGACAGCAGCTCCTTCAGCGGGCCGACGAACATCGGCAGTTCGAACGCCTCGCCGTAGACCTGGCGGTAGATCACGCCGCCGGCATCGACGATCGTGGCCTGGATCAGGTGATCGAAACCCGCGGGTGTCTGCTTGACCGTCAGTCCGAATTCGGCGAGCAGCGGCTCGACGTCGGTCGCGCGCGGCGCGAGGAATTCCCACTCGGGCAGATCGATGCCCTGCCGGCGCGCGAAGGCGGCAAGCGCTTCGGGCGCGTCGAACGGCTGGTTGAAGCCGATCGAAATCACGCGGAAGCTGCCGGGGCCAAGCGCGGCGCGCGCTTCCTGCACGGCGCGGCGAAGGAATTGCGTGGTCGCCGGACAGACCTGAAAGCACCCCGTGTAGACAAAGCTCACGACCAGCGGTTTGCCGCGATAGTCCGCCATGCGCACCGGGCGGCCGGCGCGATCGACGAACGACCAGTCGCTGACGCTGCGGCCGATCGCGGCCTGACTGATGCGCACGGCGCGCTGCAGCTCGTCGGGCGTGTTTGCGGCGCCGGGCGCGCCGAAGAAGGCTGCCCCGAGAACGGAGAGGGCGCAGAGCAACCGAGAGGGATTCGGTTTGTCCGAGGCTCTGCGGATCGGGAGAAGTCCTCGGGGCAAGACGGGCGCTGCGCGCTCAGAGCCCGGCATCGAGCAGGACTCCGACGAGCAACAGCGAAAGCTGCGCGAGCGACGCGTGGAACGAGCGGCGCGCCGCTTCGCGCGACGGCGCGCGCGCGAGCCGCCACGCGGCATGGACGAACCAGGCGCCGCCGGCGGCGGCCAGCGCGAGCGTGAAAGGCCCGTGGGTAAGCCTTGCCAGCGCAAGCGAAGCGGCGACCAGCACGACCGTGTGCGCGAGGATTGCGCGCGCGGCAACAACGTCGCCTTTGACGACCGGCAGCATCGGCACGCCCGCGGCGGCGTAGTCGTCGCGGCAGACGATCGCGAGGCTCCAGAAGTGCGGAGGCGTCCACAGGAACAGGATCAGCGCGAGCAGCAGCGCCTCACGTGACAGCGCGGGCGCGACGGCGGAGGCGCCGGCGAGCACTGCGAAGCTGCCCGCCAGCCCGCCGATCACGATATTCCACCAGGTGCGGCGCTTCAGCCACACCGTGTAGACGATCGCGTAGAAAAATGCGCCGAGGAAGGTGAACAGGGCGGACCACGCGTTGCCGACGACCCACGCCGCCGCCACGCCGAGCGCGACGAGCAGCGCGATCAGCGCGAGCCAGCCGCGGCGATGCGCGAGCCGGCCGACGACGAACGGACGCGCGCGTGTGCGGCGCATCTTTGCGTCGAGGTCGACCTCGTAGTACTGGTTGAACGCGCCGGCTGCCGCGGAGGCGAGCAGCACGCCGCAAAAAAGCGCCAGCGCCTGCAGCGTGGTCAGCCCTGACCCGGGCTGGATCGCAACCCCCGCCAGCGCGGTGGCCGCGATCACCAGCCCGATGCGCAGCTTGAACAACCCGAACACGAGCCGCACCCCCGACAGCGGGCGGCGGGCAGCGATCGTCGTCGCGTTCATCGCAGACCTGCCCTCAGCTCAGTCCCCACACCGTCGACAGGTACTTCCAGTTGACGAAGTAGTACAGGACGAACGCCGCCAGGAACACGAGCGCGAAGACGAACGTGCCCGGCGCGGCGAAGCCCGCGCTGCCGTGGCCGGTGATCGCGGTGGCCACGGGCATACGCAGCACGGTTCCCTTCGTCGAGTACGCGCCCGACTCGAGCTTCTTGCCCCACAGCAGCGAACCGACCGTGATCAGGATGTACGCGGCGCCACCGACGATCGCGACCAGCCCCGAGATGCCCATGATCGCCAGCATCAGCCACGCGGTGCCCGGAAACTCGTAGGGCAGCGCGGCACCGGCGAACGTGATGTCCCAATGGCGGCGCGGCACGCCGAGCGTTCCGGCCCCCATCATCGCCAGCACGAACACCGCCATGCCCAGCCCGAACAGGTACGGCTGCCACTTGGCCAGCCCCGGCATGATCACTTCGCGGTTGAACAGCGTCGGGATCAGGAAATAGGTCAGCGACATGAACGCGAGCGTGGTGCCGATCACGACCGTCGCGTGGAAGTGCCCCGGCACGTAGATCGTGTTGTGGATCAGCATGTTCAGCTGC
>CAZIJU010000002.1:91651-93514 GCA_964539745.1 uncultured Burkholderiaceae bacterium
GCCGGAGAACACCGGGTTGCCCCACGGCGCCTTGCGGATCCACTCGAACAGGCCCTTGGTGAAGCCCTTTTCGCGCTGCGCGACTTCGATCGCGCCCGGCACCGTCAGCCCGTGGATCATCGACGCCAGCACTGCCAGATACATCGCATAGCTGGTGTTGAACACCTTCCACTCGGTCGAAACGCCGGGGTCCGCGAGCAGGTGGTGCGCCGAGGCGAGCTGCAGGAACAGGATGTACAGCGTGAACGCGACGCGCGAGACGCGCTCGCTCATCGGCTTGGCGCCGAAGACGATCGCGGCGATCGCGTACCACACGGCGACGTGCGCGCTGACGTTGATCTGCTGCGAGCTGTGGCCGAAGCCCCACCAGACGAGCCGGTACATCAGCGGGTCGATGTGGCTGATGTAGCCGATCGACCACAGGAAGGTCGGGATCAGGATGATCGCGCCGGATGCGATCGTAAAGATCGCGATGATGCACGCGGTCAGCGCGCCGAAGGTCACCAGCGGGATCGAGCCTTCGTAGGTCCGCTCGGCGCGGGCCACGACCAGCGTGCCCAGGAAGATGAAGCAGCCGATCAGCGCGCCGACGGCGAAAAGGATCAGACCCAGATAGAACATCGGGTTCGCGGGCAGCGGCACGTACGAGGTGAACATCACGCTCGAATCGCCACGGAACACCGCGACGTTGTTCAGCACCGCGCCGCCGAGCATCAGCCAGAACGCGACCCAGCCGAGCGCGGGGGTGGCCAGGCGCGAGCGCAGCAGCGTCGACGAGCAGAAGTACAGAACCGCGATCTCGAAGAAGATGATCCAGTACGCCAGCATGTCCAGACCGTGCGCGGTCAGGACCATGTAAAAGTTCTCGGCGTCGATGATGTGCACCGCCTGCCAGCGCGTCAGCACCACCAGCAGAGCGAGGATGCCGCCGACCAGCAGCGCGACGACCGCGGCGACCGCGTTCGCCTTGATCAGGGTCTCGGCGGACTTGTGGAACTGCAGCCCGGTGCGGGGGCAGGTGCGGAACTGCGCAACGTTGTTGGCCATCGTTCGTTCTCCCCCTTATTTCACGTACAGCTTCGATACCATCTTGTGATGGCCGATGCCGCAGAACTCGTTGCAAAGAATCGAATAGGTGCCGGCGCGGTTCGGCGTGACCGTGATCACGTGCTCGTAGCCAGGCAGCACCTGGACGTTGATGTTTTCCGGTTGCAGTGAGAAGCCGTGCTGGTAGTCCATCGCGGTCACGTGCAGGCGGTACGTTTTGCCCTGCTCGAGTTCGAGGATCGGCCACCATGCCCACAGCCGCGCGATCAGATAGATGTCGGCGCCCGCGGGCGGGTGCACGACCGGGATCTTCTCGTCGGTTTCTGTGCGCACCGTGTACTTGGCGACCATCTCCTCGGCCGCCTTCTGGAACAGCGCCGGCGTGACGCGGTAGGTCTCCGAAGACAGGTTCTGCTTACCGTACACGTGCCAGTACGGCATCATGAAGAACATCACCAGGCACCAGGCGAAAGCGATGACGATCCACAGGATCTCTTCCTTGTGGACGGGCTGCTTCCACCAGACGCGCTGGGCAGGCGGTTGGATTGCGCTCATCGTGTGGGTTCCAGTGGGTGTGGGTTGTCAGTTCGTGCAAGCAAGTGAAGGACGCGCTGAAAGGCGCAGCATGAGGGCGATGCGTCTGCCATCCCGAACCGCAGGTGAGGGATCTCGGCGCATCGAACGGCGGCGAAAGATCCCTCGCCCGCTGCGCGGGCTCGGGATGACGCATCCGTGGCCGTTCGCCGCGATGCTTCGTCTGTCATCCCGAACCGCAGGTGAGGGATCTCGGCGCATCGAACGGCGGCGAAAGATCCC
>CAZIJU010000002.1:93614-130420 GCA_964539745.1 uncultured Burkholderiaceae bacterium
GCCCGCTGCGCGGGCTCGGGATGACGCATCCGTGGCCGTTCGCCGCGATGCTTCGCATCTTGCTCACGGACGGATGCGTCACTTGGCCAGTCCGGTGATCGGGATGCCGACGATCTCCATCACGCCCCAGACGATGTAGAGCACGGTCGGCATCGCGATGCCAAGGAACAGCAGCAGGAACGGGTTGTCGAGCATCAATTGAAACGCAGGGATTCGTTCTTCCTGCTCTTCTTGCGGCTTCTGTTCCACGGTTCCCTCCTATGTCGGTCTCGTTTGCGGTCGGCGCGGCCGGCGGCTGCGTTGGACGCAAAGTACGCAGGCGGCGGTGTGGCGGCCTTGATGCGTCCCAAAAAATCTGGATGCCGCACCTGCGGCAGCGCCGCGGGCAGGATCAAAGCAAGGCCATGGCGGCCAACCGTGGCGTCGGCGGCACGAGCGGCGTGAGGCGATCCAGGGCGACCGCGACAAGCCCGACGACGACAAGCAGCCCAATGGCGGCAAGCAGCGCGAGCGCGCCGCCGTCGCCGTCCCTGCCGGTCGTGTGCCGGTCGATACGCATCGTCTTCGGTCCGCTCGAATGCGCGGATCCTGCGCCGTGACCGGCTCGCACCGCCATGATCCGTGTTAAGTCTTGCACTTTTGCAAAGGGCGGCAGCGGGCAGGGCATGCGAGCTCGCTCCGCGCGCTGGCTGCTCAGGGCTTGCGCTTCAGCCGCGCCGAGTACTTCGCCGCATAGCGTTGCCGCATCTGCGCGAGCTTCTGGGCGCGATGCTCGGCCGGAGCGAAGGCGACGACGCCGGCCGCGAAGGACGCCAGCATCACCCCGGCCAAGGCCCAGCCGATCGCGCGCCGAGCGTGGTCCGGGGGCCCGCATACACCTTGCGCGCTCATGGTTTCGGTCCGTAGCGGTAGGGCGTCCAGCCGGCCGGCACCTGCACCGGGAAGCGGTCGAAATTCTGCGGCGGTGGGGGCGACGGTGTAGTCCACTCCAGCGAGGGCGAGCCCCAAGGGTCCCGCTGCGCAATCGGTCCGTTGCGGCCTCGCCACCAGGCCAGCAGCGACACCAGCACGCCCAGCCCGAGCACGAACGCGCCAAACGTCTGGATCTGATTCAGCAGGGTCCAGCCCGCATCGGCAGGGTAGTCGACATAGCGGCGCGGCATGCCCTCGATACCGGCAACCATCTGCGTGAAGTAGAAGAGGTTGGAGCCGATCAGAACCAGCCAGAAACTGGTCTTGCCCAGGGCTTCCGGATACATCCGGCCGGTGAGCTTCGGATACCAGTAGTAGATGCCGCTGAACGCGGCGAGCGTCATCGCCATGCCGAGCACGTAGTGGAAGTGACCGACGACGAACTGCGAGTCGTGCACGTTGACATCAAACGCCGGCAGCGCCAGCGGAATCCCGGTCAACCCGCCGATCAGGAACATGAAGATACCGCCGAGCGTGAACAGCATCGGGGTGGTGAAGCGGATCGCGCCGCGGTGCAGCGTTGCCACCCAGTTGAAGATCTTCACGCCCGTGGGCACGCCGATCAGCACCGTCGTGTACGACATGAACACGCGCAGCCAGTACGGCATGCCCGAGGTGAACATGTGGTGCGCCCAGATGAAGAAGCCGAGCAGCGCGATCGCCCAGATCGCCGCGACCATCGACTTGTGGCCGAAGATCGGCTTGCGCGACATCGTCGACAGGACTTCGGAGAACAGGCCGAAGGCCGGCAGCACCATCACGTAAACGGCCGGGTGCGAATAGAACCAGAACAGGTGCTGGTACAGCACCGGGTCTCCGCCGATGGCAGGGTCGAAAAAGCCGGTGCCGAGGTACTTGTCCAGATACAGCATGATCACCGCACCGACGAACGACGGCACGCCGACCAGTTGAACGACGATCGACGCGATCAGCCCGTGCACGATCAGGTTCATGTTCCAGAAGCCGATTCCCGGTGCGCGCATGCGCAGCACGGTCGTGATGAAGTTCACGCCCGTGCCGAGCGTGGAGCCGGCGACGAAGACGATGATCAGCACGTACAGCGCGGTCGGTCCGGCGTTTTCGTGCAGCGAAAACGGCGGATATCCGGTCCACATCATGCGGATCTCGTTGCCCGGGACGAAGGTCAGCAGCACCAGCACGCTGGCGGTGAAGAAGAACCAGTACGAAAGCTGGTTCAGTCGCGGGAACGCGCAATCGCGCGCGCCGATCATGATCGGGATCAGGAAGTTCGTGAACGCGCCCCAGAAGGCGATCGCCCACCACAGCAGCATCACCGCGCCGTGCCCGGTCAGCAGATAGTTGTAGGTGTCGGGCGAGACGAACTGCAGCCCGGGTGCGGACAGCTCCAGGCGGATCAGAAGCCCCATCGCACCGGCGACCAGGAAGAACAGCAGCGAAGTGACGCCGTAAAGGACCGCGATCTTCTTGTGATCGGTCGTCAGCAGCCATTCGCGCAGGCTGGCGCGGTACCAGGCGGTGGCGGGAGCGGGCGCGGCGGTGTCGTGCATCGTCGGATTCCTCGGTTCGGAGGCCGCGGCGGGGGCTACTTCGCCGCGAGCCAGCGCTCGAATTCATCGGCGGCGACCGCCTTGACGGTCGCGAGCATGTAGGCGTGCGCGGTCCCGCAGTACTCCCGGCAGAAGCTGCGGTATTCACCCGCCCTGTTGAACTGGAACCACAGTTCGGTGATCCGTCCGGGCACGGCGTCCTCCATCACCTTGGCGGCTGGGACGTGGAACGAGTGGATCACGTCCTTCGACGTCATCCGCAGCCTGACCGGCTTGCCCACCGGCACGACCAGCTCGGCGGTGGACTGCTTGCCGTTCGGGTACTCGAAGTTCCATGCCCACATCATCGCCTCGACCTTGACGTCGAGCGCGCCTTCCGGCGCGTTGCGCTGCTTTGCGTACAGCGCAACGCTCTGTGTGGCGAGGAACAGCACGATGATCAGCGGCACGACGGTCCACAGCACCTCGATGCCGGGGCCGGCTTCCTCCGTTGCGCCGACTTCGTTGATGCCCGGGCGGTACCGGTAACGCCACAGGAAGTAGAGCATCGGAACGGCGACGATCAGATAGATGCCGACCGCCACCGCAATCCAGACGTCGAAGATGTGATCCCACTGGCCGGCCGGATACGCGACCGGCTCGGCGGCTGCGGCGGCGGCGCCGGCCAGCGCGGCCGCGACGGCCGCCACCGCGCACAGCGAGCGGGGGCTTTGGTTTTGCTTCATCAATGCGCTCCTTTCGAATGGGGCCGCCACGCAAACGCCGCCAATGCCGTCAGCGCGAGCACGCCGAGCCCTGCGCCGCCGAACGCGACGAGCGGGTGCAGCACGTAGCGGCTGCGTGTCGGGTCGAAGGTGAAGCAGACCATCTGAAGAGCCGAGAGTACGTCGTTCGCGCGCGTGATTCCGCCCGCGGATTCGGCGAGCGCCAGCTCGACGTCGCGCCGCCTTGGCTGCGGTCCGTACAGATAGCGGGTGACGCGGCCCTCGCCCGAGACGAACACCAGCGCATCCGGGTGCGCGAACACGCGCTCGCGTTCGATGAAGCGGTACCGGTAGCCGATCGCGGCCGTCAGTCGTTCGGCGTCGGCGGCGCCCAGCAGTGCGAAGGTCCAGCCGGGCGGCACGGTGTCCAGTTGCGCGCGCGCCGCGGCGAGCGACTCGAGCGTGTCGCGCGAATCGAACGACAGCACGAATACGCGGTGCGGCTGCCGCACGTCGCGCATGACCTCGGCCAGCATGCGCAACGTCGTCGGACACACACCCTGGCAGCCGAAATAACCCAGTACGAGGATCGCCGGCGCGCCCGCCAGCGACGCGTTCAGCGACCGCGTGCCGCCGCCCGTGTGCATCGTGACGTCCGGCACCCGAGCGCCGAGGTGCCTGGACTCGTCGATGCGCAGTTGCGCTGGATCGATGCCGCCATGGGCACCGACGTCGGTGCGCCCCGCGGCACCGGCCGCGCCGGCGGCGGCCGCGAGCAGCGCACACGCGATCAGACGCGGTGCGGTCAAAGCACGCCTCCGATCAGGTAGGCGTTGGCGGCGACCATCAGCCACATGATGTCGACGAAGTGCCAGTACAAACTCGTGCCGCGAAACAGCGTGGTGCGTTCGCGCGTCATCAGGCCGCGCGCGACGACCCAGAACAGCACGACCTGGATCAGCAGCCCGACGAGGACGTGCGAGGTGTGCACGCCGGTCAGGCCGTAGAACGTCGTGGCGTAACTGTTCGCGCCGACGCGAAAGCCGGCGGACGCCAAGTGCGCCCATTCGTTCATGTGCAGGACGACGAACAGGCCGCCCAGCACGAAAGTCGCCGCGAGCCACGCGAGCGACGGCCCTCGCTCGCCGCGTTCGAACGCGCGTTCGGCCAAGATGATCGTCGCGCTGGACGCCCACAGAATCAGCGTCAGCCACAGCGCGAGCGACAGATCGAGACCTTCGGGAACGAAACCCGCCCACCGATCCGCCTGGCCGATGCGGTAGGCCCAGAACGCGGCGAACATCGTGCCGAAGATGATGACCTCCGACACGATGAAGGCGACCACCGCGACCGGCCCGAGGCCCTCCTCCTTGCCCTCGGTGAAAAACTCGTGCGCCCATCCCGCCACACCGACGGCGAGAAGCGCGACGGTGATGCCCGCCAGCACGATCGTCGCGAGCGACAACTTCCACTGCGCGGCGGCGAGCAGCGTCAGCGCGGTGAGCAGCACGCCGGCGCCGGTGACGAGCGGCCAGCGGCTGGTTTCGTGATGAGCGGCGTGGGCGTGGGTCGAGTCCATCCGGGGTTCTCGGAGCGGGCAGTCAGAAGGGAAAGCGGGCGGCGCTCGCAAGGGTCACGAGCGCCACACCTGCGGCGGCGATCAGATGCCAGCGCTCGGCGACGGCCATGGCGCGGGTGGGCGCCGGCGCCGCCGCCCGGAACGCGCGCATCAGCAAGCCGAGCAGCAGGGCCATGCCGAACAACGCATACCCCGCATGCGCGGACGTCAGCACCAGATAGGCGAGCGTGTCGCTTTCGAGGGGCGCGCCGGAGGCGAGCAGATCGCGCCAGGAGCGAGCGAGCACGTGCAGATAGCCGGCCGCTGCGAGCAGCGCGGCGAGCAGCCAGAACGGAAGCTGCTCGAAGCGGGCGCCGAGCGTGGCACGCCGCGCCGCTTCGACGGCGACGGCGACGGCGCCGAGCAGACCGATGGCGAACAGCGCAAGCGGCGCAGGCAACGGCGTCGTGGCGCCGTAACGGAAGTCGTACACGCACAGCGCGGTGGCGAAGGCGAGCGCTTCGATCGCGCCGCGGGCGCGGCGACCGGCGCCGGCCGCGGCGGCGGCGAGCGGCAGACCCGCGCCGATGCACAGCCCGGCGAGGAGTGGGCGCCCGGAGTCCACTGCGAGCGCCCCGGCGAACCACAGTGCGGCGAAGGCGATCGCGCAGCGTGCGCACGTCGCGCCCGCCGTCCGGGCGATTGCCGCGTGCCGGACGGCCCTCGCGTGCCGCAGCGAGGCCAAACCACCGAGCGAGACCGACATCGATCCCTCTGCAGTCGAACCGCAACGGGCGGAGGATTCCGAAACGCCGCGCCGCAACACAATCGCAGCGCGCGCGTTTGGTGATCTGCGTCAACGATCGGCGGCGGCCGGCAATTCGGCCAGACGCTCCAACTCGAACAAGTCCCGGATGCGGACGTGCTTGCGTGCGAAGGAGACCAGCCCGCGCCGCTGAAAGTCCGTGCACAGGCGGCTCACGGTTTCCTTCGTCAGCCCGAGATACGACCCGATATCGGAGCGCGACATCGGCAGCCGGAACTCGGCGGCCGCGAACCCGCGGCGCGCGAAATGCGCCGAAAGGTTCACGAGAAAGGCGGCGAGCCTGCCGGCAGCACTGGTGCGACAGTGCAGCCGGTGCAGCAGCATGTCCCGGCGGATCTGCCAGCTCATCAGACGCACGAGCTGCTGCTGCACGCTCGTGATGACGCTGCCCAGCGCCTCGAGCTGGTCGAACGGCAGCTCGCAAAGGCTCGTCGTCTCGAGCGCACGCGCGCCGTACTGGTAAAAGCCGGTGCCGACCGCGTCGAGGGCGAGCAAATCGCCGGGCAGGTGAAAGGCGATCACCAGGGGCGTCTTGCCCTCGACCGGCAAGAAAGACTTGATCGCGCCGGACTTGACCGCGTAGACGGCGTGGAAGCGGTCACCCTGGCGAAACAGCAGCTCGCCGCGCCGGAGGAGGCGCCGGCGCTTGACCACGCGCTCCAGCAGATTGAGGTCAGCTTCGCCCATGTGCGCCGGCAGACACAACGCGAACATCGCGCAGTGCCGGCATGCTGCCTCGGGCTGGTGCAGTTCGGCCGCGCCGCGCGGTCGGCCATGCGCGAGCGCATTCGGCCGAGCGTCGGCCGCGCGACGCACCGCGGCGCCAGAGACGGTTGCCTTTGGCGACGGATCCCGCTGCGCCGTCGTGCGATCGTTCATCAGTAGGCCGTGCGGTTCGACCCGTGTACTCCGTCGGTCCGAAATGTGGCCTGCGCGGTTCGGCGCTTCAGCGCCGCCATACAGTGATGACTCGGCGTCGGAGGCAGCCCCAGCCGCGACACTTCGCGGACGGCAAGCATAAGCTGCGATCCACCGCCGGGCCAAGGTTCGGTCGCAACGACGACGCGAGCCGGCCTGATCGCGCGCCGCTGCCGTCGTTGCGGAACGAGTCGCGCGCAGCGGCACGCGGTACCGGCCGCCTCGCCTTACGCCGCCGGCCGTCGCCGCAACAACCAGGCCGCCGCCAAAGTGATCGCGACCCACACGCTCGCGCGCAATCCGAGCGCATACACGGTGCGCGTCTGATAGGAGCCGCCCGCGGCGACGTACAGGCCGAAGGCCGCGAACACCGCGGCCGTGGCCACTGCCAGCGCCAGCGCGAACGCGACCGACCAGCGCCGCGCCAGCGCCAGACCGAACGCAGCGCCGACATCGCCGAATCCCGCGAAGAAGTTGAACCAGACGACGAAGGGCGCGGTTGCTTCGGGATCGCCGCTTGCGGACGGCGCGAACAGCATCCGGCCCTCCGCCAGGATCGTCGCGACACCGAACAGCGCCGCGAACAGTGCTACGCCGCGCAGCGCCCAGCGCGCCGGCCGATCCAGTGCGACGACTCCGCTCATGCGCTTTCGTTCGGTCGCTGCGGTCGAAACGCAGCGTCGCGCAGGCTAGCGCGTCACACACGTCGCGCGATCTGATGCGAGTCAAGGAAGCGCAGGGGCGTGCGTTGCTATGGTCGCCCGATGCTGCATGCCATCCACGCTGCCGGACAGCGCGTCTTCCTTGGGCTCGACCGGGTTTTCAACCGCGTCTTCGGCGAAGCGCTGAATCCGCTTTACTACCTGGGCGCGATCAGCTACTTCATGTTCTGGGTCGTGCTGGTCAGCGGCTTCTATGTCTACGTCTTCTACGACACCGGCGTCGATACGACCTACGCGTCGGTCGAGCGGCTGACGCACGCGCAGTGGTACGCGGGCGGCGTGATGCGCAGCCTGCACCGCTACGCGTCCGACGCGATGGTGCTGACGATGGTGCTGCATCTCGCGCGCCATTTCGTGTTCGACCGCTATCGCGGCTTCCGCGCGTTCTCGTGGATCACCGGCGTGATCGTGCTGTGGCTCGCGATGGCCTCCGGCGTCAACGGTTACATGCTGCCGTGGGACCGGCTGGCGCAGTACGTCGTCGTGACCACTGCAGAATGGTTCGACGCGCTGCCGGTATTTCGCGGCACGCTGGTGCGCAACTTCATCCTGCCGGAAGCAATCAGCGACCGCTTCTTCTCGCTGCTGTCGTTCCTGCATATCGGCATTCCGCTCGCGGTGCTCGCCGGGCTGTGGATCCACACGCAGCGCGTGCCGCGGGCGCGGACGAATCCGCCGAAGCCGCTCGCGCTCGGCCTGCTGGCGATGCTGCTCGTGCTGTCGGCGCTCAAGCCCGCCGTCAGCCAGGGACCGGCCGACTTCGCGACGCTGCCGGCGACGATCGACCTCGACAGCTTCTACCTGATCGCCTATCCGCTCGTCACCGACGGCGCGGCGCTGACGCTGTGGGCGCTGGCCGCCGGCGCCACGCTGTTGTTCCTGCTGCTGCCGTGGCTGCCGCCGGTGCGTCGTGGCGCCACGCGCGCGTGGAACATGACGATCCATCCGGGCCGCCGCAGCGTGCCGGTGCGCGCGGGCGAGACGCTGCTCGACGCCGGGCTGCGCGCGCAGGTCGCGCTGCCGTTCGAGTGCCGCTCGGGCGGCTGCGGCGTGTGCCGCGCGACGGTGCTCGCGGGCGAAGTCGATCCAGGCGTCTACCAGAAGTCGGCGCTGCCCGACGAGGCGCGCGCTCGCGGTGCCGTGCTGCTGTGCTGCGCGGTCCCGCTGTCGGATGTCGAGATCGAACTGGAGGAGGGTGCCGCGCTTCGCGAAAGCGCGGTGCCGGTGTACGAAGCGAGGGTTTCGCGTCTGCAGCGGCTCGCGCCCGACGTGATGCTGCTCGAGCTGGCGCTACCCGCCGGGCAAACGATCGAGTACGAGGCGGGCCAGTATCTGAACATCCTGCTCGAAGACGGCGCGCGCCGCAGCTACTCGTTCACTGCGCCTTCGGGCGCGACCGACCGCATCGAACTGCACGTGCGGCGCGTGCCCGGCGGGCGTTTCACGACGCGCGTGTTCGAGTCGATGAAGGTCGGCGACACGCTGCGCTTCGAAGGACCGCTCGGCGAGTTTGTGCTGCGCGAACCGAGCGAGCGGCCCCTGATCTTCGTCGCCGGCGCGACCGGCTTCGCGCCGGTGAAGAGCCTGCTCGAGCAGGCGTTCCGCATGGGAATCACGCGGCCCATGTATTTGTACTGGGGCGTGCGCAAGCGGCGCGACTTCTACCTGTTCGAACTGCCGCAGCGCTGGGCCGAGCAGCATCCGAATTTCCGCTTCGTCCCGGTGCTGTCGGAGCCGGGGCCGGACGACGGATGGACCGGCCGTACCGGCTTCGTCCACGAGGCGATTCTGGCGGACTTTCCGGACCTGTCGGGCGCGAGCGTCTACGCGTGCGGCTCGCTCAACATGGTCGCTGCGGCGGTGCCCGAGTTCATCGCGCACGGGCTCGACGAATCGCAGTGCTTTTCCGACGCGTTCACGCCGCAGGGCGGCGCGTCGGCGCCCGCGGCCGCACCGGTGGCCGCGCGGCCGCAACCGGCAGGCCCATAACCCGCGAGGCGCGTCGACGATGGGGACGACGCTGCACTACGACGCGGACGCGGCGGCGCAACTCGTCGCGATCTATCTGACCCCCGACATGGTCGCGCAGCGCGCGGCCGTGCTGCGCGCGCTCGTGCCCAATGCGGGCGACCGCGTGCTCGACGTCGGCTCGGGCCCCGGTCTGCTGGCCGCAGCCATTGCCGAACGCGTCGGCGCGGCAGGACGAGTGCTCGGCGTCGACATCAGCGAACCGCTGCTCGCCTACGCCCGCATGCACTTCGCCACGCTGCCGTCACTGCGCTTCGTCCGGGCCGACGCGGCGCGGCTGCCGTGCGCCGACGCGTCGTTCGACACCGTCGTCTGCACGCAGGTGCTCGAGTACCTGCCCGACGTCGACGCGGCGCTGGCCGAGTTCGCGCGCGTGCTGCGGCCGGGCGGGCAACTGCTCGCGATCGACACCGACTGGGACTCGCTCGTCTGGGCGAGCGGCGATGCCGCGCGCATGGCGCGCGTGCTCGCGCTGTGGGACCTGCACTTGCCCGATCCGAACCTGCCGCGCACGCTCGGCCGGCGGCTCGAGCGCGCCGGCTTCGAGCGCGTGTGCGTGCGCGTCGTGCCGCTGCTCAACCCCGCTTTCGATCCCGACACGTACAGCAATCGGCTGATCGATCTGATCGCGTCGTTCGCGGCGAGCCGCGGCGCTGACGCGTCCGAGATCGACGCGTGGGCGCGCGAACTGCGCACGCGCGACGACTACTTCTTCAGCCTGAACCGCTACCTGTTCTTCGCCGTGCGTACTCGCTGAGGCGAGTGCGGCCGCCGTCCGATGTCGTACAGCACTCAGCCCCGCATGCCGCAGTACGAGCGAGGCGATGCCGTCGCGTCGCGGCGGAACACCATTGCGCGGAGCCCTTCGGGCGCGCCGGTTGCCGAAGCGCGCAGGGACTTCGTGCGTTGCGGCGGCCGACGCGCAGCGCTGCTAACCTGCCTTTGCGTTGTCATCCCACTTGCGCGAAACGATCCGTGAGCGCTCGTTCGCCGGCTCCCGCCAAGCTGACACGACCGAAGCTTTACGACGCGGTCGCGCGGCCGCGGCTGTTCTCGCTCCTGGACGAGGCGGCGAAACGGCCGATCGTATGGGTCAGCGCGCCGCCGGGGGCCGGCAAGACGACGCTCGTCGCCGGCTACCTCGAAGAACGCGGACTTCGACACATCTGGTACCAGGTCGATGTCGGCGACTCCGACCCCGCGACCTTCGTGCACTACATGCGCACGGCCGCCCTGCAGGTCGCGCGCAGGAACGCGGTGCTGCCGCTGTTTCCGCCCGTGCCGGAGCAGGACCTGTCCCGCTTTGCCCGTGCGTTCTTCCGCGACCTCTTCGGCCTGCTGCCCCATCCGTGCGCGGTGGTCTTCGACAATTTCCAGGAGGCACGCCCCGTTCGCGAACACCGCGCCGCGTTGGTGCATGGCTTGGAGGAGATTCCCGACGGCGTCACCGTGTTCATCGTCTCGCGCAGCGATCCGCCGCCCGAGTTCGCGCGGCTCGTCGCGAGCCGGCGCATCGGCCGGATCGACGGGGCGGCACTGCGTTGTACGCCCGACGAAGCTGACGCGATCCTCGGCGAGCGAACGCTCGATGAACGCGCCGTGCGGCGCATCCTGCGTCAGAGCGACGGCTGGGTCACGGCGTTGGTTCTGTTGCGCGAGCATCTGAGCCGGGAAGGCGCGACACTGGACGAGTCACTCGGCGAAGGCAAGGAGGCGATGTTCCAGTACTTCGCCGGCGAGATCTTCAACCGCGCGCGCCCGGAAAACCAGCGCATGCTGATGCTCACGGCGATCGCCCCGTCGATCGCGCCCGCCGAGGCGGTTGCGCTGACCGGCGACGAAGAGGCGCCGCGGCTGCTGGAGTACCTGTACCGGCGCCATCTGTTCGTCGACCGCCGGCGCGGCGAGCAGACGACCTACCAGTACCACGCGCTGTTTCGCGAGTACCTGCGCGACGAGCTGCACAAGCGCCTGCCGCGCGAAGAGCAGCGGGCGGCGATGGTGCGGGCGGCGCAGGTGCTGGCCGCGCGCGGCGAGGCAGCCGACGCGCTCGAGCTGTATCGCGAGGCCGGCGAATGGAACGCGCTGCGCGCCATCGTCTGCGCCAACGCGCTGGACTGGGCGCGGCAGGGGCGCGGGCAGATGCTGTCGGACTGGATCGAGGCGCTGCCGCCGGAGTTGCGCGCGGCGGACCCCTGGCTCGAATACTGGTTCGGCCGCGCGTGGATCTTCGTGCAGCCGCAGCGCGGCCGGCCGGCGCTGGCGCGTGCGTTCGAGGCGTTCCGTGCCGCCGGCGATCTGCGCGGGCAGGCGCTTGCGCTCGGCACGATCGTCACCGGCTACTACTACGAATGGGCCGACTTCCGTGCGCTCGACCGCTGGCTGCCCGAGTTCGACCGGCTGCTCGGCGAAGGTCAACCGGCCGCGCTCGATCGCGAGAGCGAACTGCGCGCACGCGCCGCTCAACTGATCGCGCTGCTGATCCGGCGTCCCGACGCCGGCGTGCTCGAACGCTGCGCTGCGCGGCTCGATGCGCTGATCGACGAGGAGCCGGACGTCAACGTACGCGTGATGGCGGCGTCGATTCTGCTGAACACGTACAACTGGACCAAGGGCAGCGCGGAGGGCGCCGGGCTGGTGGCGCGGATCGAGCCGGTCATCGCCGGAGCCGAGGTCGCACCGCTGATGCAGATCTGGTGGCGTACGCACCTGGCCGCGTGGCATTACATCGCCGGGCGCTACGACGAAGCGAGCCGGGTCAGCGCGCAGGCGCGGGAGATCGCCAGACGCTACGGCCTCGAGGCCTACCTGTTCGAGATCGACCACGGGCAGGCCACCGCGCTGATCAGCAAGGGCGAGTACACGCAAGCACAGGCGCTTGTCGACGCGATGGAACGCCGGTTGTCGCCGCTGCATCGGATGCACTCGATGTACCTGCACTACCTGCGTTCGCTGCTCGCGCAGCGGCTCGGCCGCTACGAGTCCGCGGTGCAGGAGGCCGAGCAGGCGCTCGCGCTGGCGCGCGCGACGGGCGTGCCGACGCTGCAGTTGCCGCAGTTCCTGATGCGGCTGGCGCACAGCCGCAGTGCCGCCGGCGATCGCAGTGGCGCGGCGCAGGCGATGGACGAGGCGATCGCAATGGCAACCGGGGCCGATCGGGCGAGCTTCGAACGGCAGCGCGAGCTGCTGCAGATCGACGACGACATCGCGGCGGGGCGCACCGGGCAGGCGGCACAGCGGCTGGCGGCGGCGATCGCGGGCTACCGCGAGCGCGGCGAAGCCGTATTCCTTCGCCACCGCCCGGACGTGGCGGCGCGGCTGGCGGACTTCGCGCTCGCGCAGGGCATCGAGACGGATTTCGTGCGCGCTCTGATCGAGCGCAACTACCTGGCGCCGCCGCCCGGGGCGGGAAGCGCGTGGCCGTTCCGGTTGCGGGTGCATGTGTTGGGCCGGTTCGAGTTGTTGCGCGACGGCCAGCCGCTTCGCTTCGGCGGCAAGGCGCAGCAGCGCCCGTTGGATCTGCTCAAGTTGATCGTCGCGCTCGGCGGAAGGGACGTGGACAGCGCCTACGTGACGGCAGCGCTCTGGCCCGACGCCGACGGCGCGTCCGCCAGGACCTCGTTCGACACGACCCTGTTTCGACTGCGCAAGCTGCTCGACGTCGAGCAGGCGATCACGCTCGCGGGAGGAAAACTTTCGCTCTCGCCGGCGCTCGTCTGGACCGACGTGCAGGCGCTCGAGGCGGCGCTCGACGCCGCGCAGCGCGTCGGCGAAGACGCGGGCGTGTCGCTGGCCGCGTCGGCCGCGCGCCTGATCGACGCCTATCCGGGCGCGCTGCTCGGCGACGACGAAGCCGCGTGGATCGCGCAGCCGCGCGATGCCTTGCGCGCGCGCTTCACGCGCGCGCTGATGCGCCTGGGCGAACTGCTCGAGCGCCGCGGCGACTGGGCCGGCGCCATCGACCTGTATCGCCGCGGGCTCGAGGCCGACAACCTTTCCGAATCCTTCTATCGCGGCTTGATGCGCGCTCTCGCCGCCCAAGGCGAGCAGGCGGAGGCGCTGAACGCGTATCGGCGCTGCCGCGAACTGCTTTCGATCGTTCTCGGCGTGAAACCCGGCGCCGAGACCGAGCGGCTGTATCGGCAGATCGCCGCCGGCGGAACCTCCGGCGGGCCGTTCTAGCTCCCGCGGGCGGCCGCGTCCGCAGGGCCACCCGTCAGCCATCCGTAAGTCGCCGCGACGGCCCGCGCAAGCGCTTGCCGCCACGGCCCAGGTGCGCGGCGGATGGTGCCCTCGGCCGCGCCGCTGCGTCGCGAAAATCGTTTCTGAAACAAGACCCTGGCGCGCCGCGCTGATTCGCCGCGGCGGGCGCGGCTGCGAATCGTCGATGCGTCAGCGATCGGCAAGCGGCCGACGCCCACACTGCACGCGTTCCGAAACACGCGCCGTGCGCGAGCCCGAATCCACAGCCAAGAGTTGCCAATGAACGCCCGGGATCCGAAGAACAAGATGCAGTCGCCATGGCGGGCGCAGACCGCCCTGCCATCCGCCGCAGTCAAGCGCCGGTCGCCAGCCGCCCGCCGCGTCACTGCGGCCGGCTCCGCCGGCGCGATGCCCAAGCGCAGGACGCCGTTCACCCTTTGAATGCACCACACGAGGTCTTCGATGCAAGCAACGACTCAGATGAGCGCGCAGCGACCGGTCCGGCGCGCCGCTGCCGGCCCGTCTTCGTTCTCTCCATCGACCGCGGCCTGGTTCAGGCTGGCGGCGGTGTATCTGGTTGTCGCCATCGCGCTCGGCATCGCGATGGGCGCGAGCGGGAACTTCGCACTGCGGCCCGTCCACGCGCACGTCAGCCTGCTCGGCTGGACCGGGCTTGCGCTCGCCGGGCTGATCTATCGCGCCTTTCCCGCAGCCGGAGCGAGCCGGCTCGCCGCGGTTCACTTCTGGCTGTTCAACCTGGCGCTGCCGCCGATGATGGGCGCGCTTGCCGCGCTGCTGCTCGGCCGTCCGCAGGCGCTGCCGGTCCTCGTCGCATCGCAGTTCGTCGTCGCCGCCGGTCTGCTGGCCTTCGTCGCCAACGTGTTCCTCAATGTCGGGTCGGCGCCGCGCGAATTGGCGCACGCCGCCGGCGCGGCCGCTATTGAAGTCGAAGCGCGCTGAACCCCGTCACTTCGAATGCCCCAACTTCACGCCACCAAGGAGAGCCAAATGAACCAGAAGCGCCCGCTGCAAGCCTCATCCGTCGTGTTCGTCCTCGGACTGCTGCTCGGCGCCTGCGACGGCGTCGCCGCCGACGAAGTCGCCGGCAGCTTCGATCGGATGCTTGCCCATCAACCCGCAGTCGGTGCGTCGATCGCCGCTGCCGATCGCGAGAGGGATCCGTTGTTGCAGGCGGTCGTGATTCCGCTGCGCGACGGCGTTCAGCACGCCTCCGCGAAAGCCGATCCGATCGCCGACAGCTTCGCGCGGATGCTCGCGCACACGCCGAACTGGATCATGCCCGCCGTGCCGTCGAGCCTGGGCCCCGACCCACTCATCGCGGCGATCGTCGAGCCGCTTCGCGAGTCGTTCGCCGCCGCTGCGACGACGCACCTGGCGAGCGCAAGAGCGACGACCGGGGAGCGCTGACCCGCGCCGTCGGGCGACGGATTGCGCCGGACCCACGAGGCTTACTGCGGCGTCCAGTCCGGCGACCGTTCCAGAAACCGCTCGACCAGCCGCGTCCAGTACGCCGCACCGACCGTCAGATTCGCGTCGTCGAAGTCGTACTTGGAGTTGTGCACCATCGGGCTGCCCTCGCCGTTGCCCAGCCGCAAGAAGCAGCCGGGTTTGTGCTGCAGGAAGTGCGCGAAGTCCTCGCTGCCGGTGACCGGGCCGAACGGATACACCACGCGCTGCGGGCCGACCAGTTCCTCCGCCACCTGCCGCGCGAACTCGGTTTCGGCCGCGCTGTTGACGACGACCGGGTAGCCGCGCTCGTATTCGATCTCGACGCTGCCGCCGTAGCTCAGCACCTGCGCATGCACGAGCTCGCCGATGCGCTGCTCGAGCTTCGCGCGTACGCCTTCGTCGAACGAGCGGATCGAAAGCTCCAGCGTGGCCGACTCCGGGATCACGTTCGCCGCCGTGCCCGCGTGCACGGTGCCGATCGTGACGATCGCCGTCTGCGTCGGGTCGATGTTGCGCGCCACGACCGTCTGCAGCGCCAGAATCAGGCTGCCGGCGATCACGACCGGATCGACCGCCAGATGCGGGCGCGCCGCATGGCCGCCGCGGCCGCGGATCGTGATCTTGGCGCCGTCGGACGCCGACATGAACGGGCCCGCGCCGAACAGGAACGTGCCGGTCGGCACCCCGGGATGGTTGTGCAAACCGAAGATCGCATCGCACGGGAAGCGCTCGAACAGGCCGTCGGCGATCATCTGCTGCGCGCCACTCGCCTTGCCCGCCTCCTCGGCCGGCTGGAACACGAGATGCACGGTGCCCGAGAAGTTGCGCGTCTTCGCGAGCTGCTGCGCGGCGCCGAGCAGCATCGTCGTATGGCCGTCGTGGCCGCACGCGTGCATCACGCCCGGCACGCAACTCGCCCACGGCTTGCCGCTTTCCTCGACGATCGGCAGCGCGTCCATATCGGCGCGGATCGCGATCGCGCGCGCACCGGCGCCGACTTTCAGCGTGCCGACCACACCGTGGCCGCCGACGTTGCGCGTCACCGTCCAGCCCCAGCTTTCGAGCCGCGCGGCGACGAGTTCGGCAGTCGCCGACTCGCGAAACGACAGTTCGGGGTTGCGGTGCAACTGGTGCCGTGTCTCGCGCAGCGAGTCGGCGGCGTCGAGCAGGTCGGTGAGCTTGCAGAACGGTGCGTAGCGCGTGTTCATCGAGAGGTATCCATGGATGCGCGCGGTGTCACGGGACACCGCCTCACTTCGGCGTCTTCGGCGGCAAGGTCTTGACGAAGTCCAGGCAGCGCTTTACCCACTCGGCGAGGTCGGCGTCGCGTGCGAAGCCCGGCGGATCCACGAAGACATAGCCTTTCATCGGGCGCCCCGTGAAGTCCATCTTGCGCACGTGCGGTTGCGCCAGCGCCTGCGAGTAGCGCTCGGGACCGACGCGGGCCATCAGCGTCTCGCCGAGGATGCCGACGACCATGTGGCCGTTCCACATGAACGCCAGGCCGCCGAACATCTTGCGCTCGCCGATGCCGCGCGTCGGCCCGAGCGCTTCGCGGATCCGCTCGGCGAGTCCCTCGTCGTAGGCCATCGTCGCCTCGACGCGCGGCTCAGGAAACGCTCTTCGGCGTATTGCCTGCGCCGAGATCCCAGTACAGCCCAGTCATCACCGCCAGCCCTTCGCGCAGCACTTCGGGCGGCAGGTGTTCGTTCGGCGCGTGCTGCGAGCAGCCCGGGTACGAGTGCGGCACCCACACCGTGCGCAGGCCGAGCACGTCGGTGAAGATGTCGTTCGGCAGCGAGCCGCCGAGGTTCGGCAGCAGCGCGGGCTTCTTGCCGCTCGTGCGCGCGATCGAGTCCATCGCCCACTGCACCCACGGATCGTCGGGATCGATGCGCGTCGCGTGGAACATCTCCTCGCGCGTCGCCTCGACTTTCACCATCGGAAAGCCCTGCCGGTCGAGATGGCGGCGCAGCGCGGGCAGGATCTCGCCCTCGTCGATGCCGACGACGAAGCGAAGCTGGCAGCGCGCCCACGCGCGCGGCGGAATCGCGTTGACTGGCGTCTCCGGACTGCCGGTCTTGTACGCGAGCACTTCGAACGAGCACCAGCCGAACACGCGTTCGGCGGGCGAAAGCCCCGGCTCGCCCCACCACGGTTCGATCGTCGGGCCGTCGGCGCCGCCGTCGACCTCGCAGTCGGCAAGCGCGCGCCTGACCGACGCGGGCAGCTCGCGCGGCACCCATTCGGGGATGCGGATCTGGCCGGTCGGTCCGACGATGCTCGCGATCGCATGCGCGAGTTGGATGCCCGGGTTGGAGATCAGGCCGCCCCAGTTGCCCGAATGATGGCCGCCGGCGCGCGCGTCGATCGTCAGATCGAAGTTCATGCTGCCGCGCGAGCCGAGGAAGATCGTTGGCCGATCGGCGCGCAGCCGCGGTCCGTCGGAGGCGACCAGCAGGTCCGCCTCGAACAGTTCCCTGTGCTGCTCGCACAGCTCGCGCAGCCCCGGCGAGCCGGTTTCCTCGCCCATCTCGACCAGGAACTTCGCGTTGAAGCCGAGCCTGCCGCGCTCGGCGAGCACGTTCGCCAGCGCCTGCATGTTCACCGAGTGCTGGCCCTTGTTGTCGGCGATGCCGCGGCCGTACCAGCGGCCGTCGCGCTCGGTGAGCGTCCACGGTGACAGCCCCTCCTTCCACTCGGCTTCGAGGCCGCGGATGACGTCGCCGTGGCCGTAACCGAACACGGTCGGAAGTTTCGGGTCCTCGATGCGCTGCGCGAACAGGAACGGCGCTTTCGCGCGCGGCGCCGTCAGCGTGCGGCACTCGAAGCCCATCGCCTCGAACGCGGGTTGTATCTCGTCGTGCAGATACTGAGCGAGCGCCGGCGCGCGCTCCGGGTTCTGGCTTTCGGTCGGAATCGCGATGCGGCGCGCGAGGATCGCGCGGAATTCGCCCGAGTCGAACTGCCGATGGGCGCGGGTGATGGCGGCGGTGCGGGTCATGGCGGGTTCCTGTCAGGCGGTGTTCTTGCGAGCTACAAGGTCATCCCGAGGAACGAAGTGACGAAGGATCTCATCGGGTTGGGGCGCTGGGATTTCCCGCCTTCGGCTCGGAATGACCAGTATTGGGTCGACATCGTCAAACCGATTCTCGGTACGAAGCTACCGGAAAAAGTACGAGAGGAAGCCTCGACGGCGATGTTGCGAGAGAGCTCATTACGCGGCACGCGCCTGCTCCGCCGGCGGATACAGATGGCAGGCGACCGCGCCGCCCTCGTGCTGCACGAGCACCGGGACGACGCGGCTGCAATGGTCCATGCGCTGCGGGCAGCGCGGATGAAACGCACAGCCCGGCGGCGGATTCAGTGGATCGGGAAACGCCAGCCCCAGCCCGATGTCCGGCACGCCGAGCCCCGGCTCAGGCGTCAGCACCGAGGCGAGCAGCGCCTGCGTGTACGGATGCTTCGGCGCGCGGAAGAGCCGCTCGGTGTCGGTTTGCTCGACGATCTTGCCGAGGTACATCACCGCGACCTGTGTCGCAATGTGCTCGACCACCGCGAGGTTGTGGCTGATGAAAACGTACGTCAGCCCGAACTCGCGCCGCAGGTCCATCAGCAGGTTCAGGATCTGCGCCTGCACGGAAACGTCGAGTGCGGAGGTCGGCTCGTCGCAGATCACGATCTCGGGCCGCATCACCAGCGCACGCGCGATCGCGACGCGTTGCCGCTGCCCGCCCGAAAGTTGCCCCGGCGTGTTGTCGGCGTAGCGCGTCGGCAGCCCGACGCGCTCCAGCATCTCGGTCGCTTTCGCGCGCCGCTCCGACGCGGTGCCGATGCCGTGCACGTCCAAGGGGAGTGCGACGATCGAGGCGATGCCGCGGCGCGGGTTGAGCGACGAGTACGGGTCCTGGAACACCGGCTGCACGCGCCGCGCCACCGCCTTGCGACCGAGCGTGGTGATGTCCTGCCCGTCGAGCGTGATGCGGCCGCTGGTCGGCGCAAGCAGCCCCAGCAGCATGCGCGCGAGCGTGGACTTGCCGCAGCCGGATTCGCCGACGATGCCGAGCACGTCGCCGCGCCGGATCTCCAGATCCACGCCGTTGACCGCGTGCAGCTTGCGGCCCTTGCGGAAGAAGGTCGCGCCGAGCGTGAACGAACGCGCCACGCCGTGCGCCTGCATCAGCGGCGGCGATGCGTTCATGGCGCGCGCTCCTCCTGCGGCCAATCGCCGCGCACGAAGTGTTCCACCGCGGCGAAGAACGCTTGCGGCGCTTCCAGATACGGAAAGTGCCCGACGCCTTCCATCCGCAGCAGCCGCGCATTCGGCAGCGCGGCGGCCCACTCGGCCGCACTCGCGACCGGGATCGGATCGGCCGTTCCGTGAACGACGAGCGCAGGCGCCTGCACGCCATTGAGCGCCGCTCGCCAGTCGTAGTCTGCGAGCGACTGCACGACGAAACGATCGACGCTCGCGACTTTGTTGCGCAACGAGTCCGCCGTGCCGGCGCAGAAATCGCCCTTGCTCAGGCGCATCGCGGAAGGATCGGCGAAGAACGGCGTGAACCAGGTCTCGTAGTAGGCGCGGCATGCGGACGCGCTGCCGGGATCGGCGAGCCACGCGGCGCCACGTTCGCGCAGCCGGTTGCGCCACGCTTCGTCGCCCCCGGCGCGAATGGCGGCGAACGTCCGTTCCAGTTCCGCGCGACGCAGCGGAATGGCCCCGACCAAGATCAGCCGCCCGATGTGCTTCGGAAACCGCATCGCATACAACGCCGCCACACCCGCGCCCCACGAGTGGGCGAGCAGCGTCAACTTCTCCAGGCCGAAGTGCCGGCGCACCGCTTCGAGGTCGTCGGCAAAGCGCTGCGCATCCAGCGCCGCGGGGTCCGTGACCAGCGTCGAGTCGCCGGTACCGCGCTGGTCGTAGAAGATCAGCGTGTGCCGGTTTGCCAGCGGCAACAGGTCGTCGGCCAGGTAGTCCATCGTGAAGCCGGGACCGCCGTGCAGCACGATGATCGTCTCGACGCCGCTGCCCGCCTTGCGATAAGCGAGCCGCACGCCGCCACCGGCGTCGACGTGGCCGCGTTGCTCGGCGACGGTCATCACGGCAGCTCGCGGTGGATGCAGCGCCAGCGGTGCGCGCCTTCGTTCTGCACCGGCACGGCAGCCTCGCATTCGGCGCGCGTGCAGGCGCAGCGCTCGCGGAAGCTGCAGCCGCGGATCTCACCGACGAGCGAAGGCACCACGCCGGCGATCGTGCCGAGCCGGCCGCCGCGTTCGATGCGTCCCGGCACGGGGATGCAAGAGAGCAGCCCGCGCGTGTACGGATGGCGCGGCGAGGCGAAGATGCGCTCGGCCGTGCCTTCCTCGACGATCTCGCCGGCGTACATTACCGCCACGCGGTGCGCGATGCGCGCCACCACGCCCAGGTCGTGCGTGATCAGCACCATCGCGATGCCGAGATCCTTCTGCAGGTCGGCGAGCAGCCGCAGGATCTGCGCCTGGATCGTCACGTCCAACGCCGTGCTCGGCTCGTCGGCGATCAGCAGCTCGGGGCCGCACATCAACGCCATCGCGATCATCACGCGCTGGCGCAGCCCGCCGGACAGTTGATGCGGGTACTGGCCAAGCCGCTCGGCGGCCGAGGCGATGCCCACCTTGCCGAGCAGCTCGATCGCGCGCTCGCGCGCCTTCGCCTCGCCGCCGCCGCGGTGCTGCAGGTAGACCTCGATCAACTGGTTGCCGATCGTGTAGGCAGGGTTCAGCGCCGTCATCGGCTCCTGGAAGATCATCGCCATGCGATTGCCGCGCAGCGCGTTGACGCGCTTCGGCGTCGCGTTCAGCAGATCCTCGCCGAGCAGCGCCAGTTTCTTCGCGCGGCGCGTCGCAGCCGCCTGCAGCAGGCTCATCACCGCGAGCGACGTGATCGACTTGCCGCAGCCCGACTCGCCGACGATGCACAGCGTCTCGCCGCGCGCGACCGCAAACGACACGTCGCGCACCGCGCGCAGCGGGCCGCGCGGCGTGGCGATGTCGACGCTCAGCCCTTCGACTTCGAGGACGGCTTCGGCTTGATCGGGCTTGAGGACCGCACTCACACCCGTCCCTCCGGCGCGAGCAGATCGCGCAGGCCGTCGCCGGCGAGGTTGACCGCGAAGATCAGCGTCGCCAGCGCCGCGCCCGGCAGCGCGATCAGCCAGAACGAGAAGAACATGTACGACTTCGCCTCGGAGATCATCAGCCCCCACGACGGCAGCGGCGGCTGCACGCCGAGCCCGAGGAAGGACAGCGCCGCTTCGAGCAGGATCGCGCTCGCCGCTTCCAGCGTGGCGACGACGATCAGGTGCGGCGCGACGTTGGGCAGCACCTCGCCGAGCAGCACGCGCGCGGTGGAGGCGCCGGCCGCCTGCGCGGCGGCGACGTAGTCGAGCGACCGAACCTGCTGCGTGGCGCTTCGCATCACCACCGCGAAGCGGTCCCACTTCAGAAGCCCCAGCACCAGGATCACCACCCACAGCGAGCCGCCGACCAGCGCGACGGTCGCCAGCGCGACCAGGATCACCGGCATCGCGAGCCGCGTGGTGACCATGAAGCTCACCAGCATGTCGGTCTTGCCGCCGAAGTAGCCGGCCAGCATGCCCATCGTCGTGCCGATCAGCCCGGAGATGATCGCCACCGAAACGCCGATCAGCAGCGAGATGCGCGCGCCGTAGAACAGGCGCGACAGGTAGTCGCGGCCGAGCGGATCGGTGCCGAGCGGATGCAGCCACGAGCCGCCGTCGTACCAGAACGGCGGCACGTTGCGGTTGGCCAGATCCTGCACGTACGGGTCGTACGGCGAGATCCACGGTGCGGCGAGCGCGACGAACACGATCGCGGCGAGCAGCGCGCCGCCCACGACGACCGCCTTGTTCTTCCACACGCGCCGCGCCAGCCCCGGCGCGGCGACGACCGTGCCGCCGGGTTCGAGCGCGGCAGCCGCGGCTTCGGTCGTCAGGCTGCTCGACATCACGCCACCCGAATGCGTGGATCGAGCCACGCGTTGGCCACGTCGGACGCCAGCGTCAGCACGACGTAGATGACCGACAGCAGCAGCACGATGTTCTGCATCACCGGAAAGTCCTTGAAGGTGATGCTCTGGTACGCGAGATAGCCGAGCCCGTCGAGCGCGAAGATCGTCTCGATCACGACCGAGCCGCCGAGCAGGAAACCGAGCTGCACGGCGGCGAGTGCAACCACCGGCACCACGGCGTTGCGCAGCGCGTGCTTGAAGACGACCTTGCTTGCCGGCAGCCCCTTGGCGCGCGCGGTGCGGATGTAGTCCGCTTCCAGCACCTCGATCATGCCGGCGCGGATCAGCCGCATGAACGCGGGCGCCGCGTAATAGCCGAGCGCGATCGTCGGCATCACGAAGTGCTGCCAGGTGTCGCTGCCCGACACCGGCAGCACGCGCAGCGTGATCGAGAACACCATGATCAGCAGCAGCGCGAAGAAGAAGTTCGGCAGCGCCTGCCCGAGCACCGCCAGCGCCAGGCACAGCCGGTCGATCCAACTGTTGCGGTAGATCGCGGCGGCCACGCCGAGCGGAATCGAGATCGCCAGCGCGAACGCCAGCGACAGCAGCCCCAGCACCATCGTCGTGCCGAGCTTGGCGAAGATCAGCGGCGCCGCCGGCTGCTTGAAGTAGATCGACTCGCCGAAGTCGCCGGCGAATGTCTTGCCGAGCCACTCGACGTACTGCACCGGCAGCGGCCGATCGAAGCCGTACGTCTTGCGGATCAGCTCGATGTCCTCGGAGCGCGCGCCCTCGCCGGCGATCGCGATCGCCGGATCGCCCGACAGCCGCAGCAGCCCGAAGGCGATCATCGACACCGCGAGCGCGACCGCGACCGCCAGCCCCAGCCGCTTGAAGATGTAGCCGCCCATCGTGCCTAGCGATCCGCTTGATTCAGCGCCGAATGCGGCGCCGCCCCCTGACCCTCGATCCCTCTCCCAAGGGGAGAGGGGGTGGGGTGAGGGAACGCGCCGCTCCGCTCACTTCCAGCTCATCTCCCACAGCCGCACCATCTCGTCCGGATACGCGGTGAAGTTCAACTCCTTCGACGCGACGTAGTACACCGGCAGCGACCACAGCGGCACCGACCACGCGTTGTCGGCGATACGCTTGAGCGCCTGCTGGTACGCCTGCTTGCGCACGTTGGGATCGACCGAGTTGTTGCCTTTTTTCAGCAGCTCCTGCGTCTCCTTGTCGCGCGTGATGTCGTCGGCTTCGCCGCCGAACCACACGGGGATCGAGGCCGACACGTCGTTGACCGAGAACGAGCCCCAGGTCTGGTGCGTCAGCGACGCCTTGCCGGCGCGGATCGCGTCGCGCATCGCCGCGTACTGCGAGAAGTTCAGCTTCGCCTTGATGCCGACCTGCTGCAGGTAGTTGATGATCGCCTCGGTCTGGTTGCGCTCGCGGTACGCGAAGATCTCCGTCTCGAAGCCGTTCGGAAGGCCCGCCTCGGCGAGCAGCTTCTTCGCCAGCGCCGGGTCGTACGCGTAGCGCGGCGCGCCCTGGTCCGTGCAGCCGAACTGCGACGGAAAGCACTGCGTGTGCAGCACGCGCGAGCCGGCGCCGACGATGTTCTTGACGATCGACTCGCGGTCGATCGCGTGCAGGATCGCCTTGCGCACGCGAATGTCCTTCAGCGCAGCCGTCGGCGTGTTATCCAGCGTGTTCAACTGCATGAACGCGATGCGCATCGTCTCGCCGCTCACCACCTGCAGGTGCGGCACCTTCGCGGCCTGGTCGGCCTGGTCCTTCGGCACGTGCATGATCAGATCCGCGCCGCCCGACAGCATCTCCGCCATCTGGGTCTGCCGGTCCGGGATGAAGCGGATCTCGACCTTCGCGATCTTCGCCATGCCCTTCGGCGAGTCCTTGAAGTAGTTGGGATTGCGCTCCAGCGTGATCGACTTGCCCGGTACGTAGTTCGCGACGCGGTACGGGCCGCTGCCGACCGGCTTGGCGTTCTGGCCCTTGGGCCCGACCTCGGCGTAGTACTTGGCCGGATGGATCACCACCGGCCCGGCCAGGTACTCGATCGCCGCCGGGAACACCTGCTTGGTCGTCAGCCGCACCTTGTACTTGCCGAGCTTGATCGCCTTCTCGATCCAGTTGACGTTGGCCTGCGTGGTGACCTTGTTGGCCGGATCGGCGACGAAGTTCAGCGTGTACACGACCGAGTCGGCGTCGAACTCCTCGCCGTTGTGGAATCTGACGCCCTCGCGCAGATCGAACTCGATCGTCCGGTCGTCGATCTGCTTCCAGCTCTTGGCGAGCAGGCCCTTGTACTCGTTGCTGATCGGGTCGCGGTAGATCAGCGTGTCCCACACGTTGGCGCCGATGATCACGCCGATGCGCACGTTGTTGAAGAACGGATCCACGCTCTCCGGCGCCTGGTCGTAGGCGAACCGGATCGTGTCGTCGCGCTTGCCGGCGAGCGCGGGGCCCGCGAGCGCGACTGCGCCAGCGAGCAGGGCGGCGGCGAAGAGTTTCAGTCCCGAGTGGACGGGGGGGCAGGGGTGCATGGTGGTCTCCTCCTTTGTTGCCGAGTTCGGGGCGGGGTCAGCGGCCAATTCTCGTCCGGATGCGCGGCAGTGTCACCAAGGTCGCCGGCGGGGTCAAATGACGAGACCTTGGCGGGATCGCAACGGGTAGCGAGTCATCGGCATTGCGCCGGCCGTGCCCTGCTGCGGCCGATGTCTCGACATCGAACCGCTCCAGGCTCTCGACGGCAGACGCTTCCGGGGGCGGTCCTTAAATCTTGCTTGTCAGGACGTTTGTGCCGGCACCGCTTTGCCTGCGGGAATCGGACATGAACGGTGTTGTTCGTTACGCTTGACGTATGGCGTAACTTTGGGCACGCTCGGCGTGCATGATCGTCAGCTTCCGGGACAAGCGGACGCGCGACTTCGCCCAAGGGAAGCGGGTGAAGGCGTTCGACGGTATCAGGCATAAGGCGGAGATGAAGCTCGACCAGCTTGACGCGGCAACGAGCCTGCGCGACCTGGACCTGCCTGGCAACCGGATCGAGGCGCTGAAGGGCGATCGGAAGGGCCAGTACAGCATCCGGATCAACGATCAATGGCGGATCTGCTTCGAGTGGCCCGATAAATCTCCCGGGCCGACCAATGTTCAGATTGTTGACTACCACTGAAGAGGGCAAACAGATGGGACGCAGCGCGATCCATCCGGGCGAGCACCTTGCGGAGCAGCTCGAGGCGCTCGAGATGAGCGCAGCCGAGCTCAGCCGGCAGCTTGGCGTGCCGACGAACCGAATCACGGCGATCCTGAATGGGCGGCGCGCCATCACAGGCGACACAGCGCTACGGCTCGGTCACTTTTTCGGGAACAGTCCGCAGTTCTGGCTCAACCTTCAAGCGCTGTATGACCTGCGCATCGCCGAGAGGAAAGTTGGCGGCGAGGTCAAGGCACTTCCGACGCTTAGCGCGAAGCGCAGAACGGTCGCCGGACGGCACGCGCGGACGAACTCTTCGCCCGGTTGACAGGGACAGGTATCCCGCCGCAGTGATACGCCGCAGGCCGCCAGCAGATCGTGCGCCGATTGATACCCAGTCTCGCCGCTACGAACTCCGAACTCTCACCCGCTTCGACCCGCTTCACAGCATGTCGTGAGGCCGCGGCGTGCGCGGCAAGTACTACAAGCGGTTCATGCAGGGGAGCAACGTCGTCGTGCTGCGCCCGGAGATCAGCAAGGCGTTCCCGACCTCCGAGGCCGTCAACGACGCGCTGGCGCGCTACCTTGCATTCGCCCGCGAGGCGAAGGCGTTGACGCGCCGTGCCGGTGCGCGCAAGCGGCACGCGGCCCGACCGGTCTCTGCCGCCAAGGGTTGCAGCGACCCCACTGCATCGTCGTCGTGCTCCGCCGGAGCGAGTCCAGGCGTCGAGTTCGAACGTCTTGCTCGCCCAGAAGCGCAACCCGGGAATCGCGCGCCGGCTCAGGCGCGGCGCCTTTTAGGCTTGGCCGGGGTGACACGTTTACGCAGCCCCCGGAAGTACTCGCTATCCGCTTGGCCGCTTACCGGCGACTCGGCGCCCTCGAGCAGCAGCGCGCGCATTCGCAGGCGTTCATGGTCGCGGCGGATCAGATCGCGCACGTATTCGCTGGACGTGCCGTAACCGCCTTGCGCGACCTGTTCGTCCACGAACTCGCGCAGCGAGTCCGACAAATGGATCGCCAATCTGCCCATCATCGACAACTCCTCGACGCGGCCGCGTCAGCGCGAGTAACTTTAAGTGCCGGCGGCGGACGCTGGGCGTCAAGCGACGAAACAACCGCCCAACCTCGACGCTCTACGACTCGGTCGAGCCCGTACCGAACTGCGCGTCGACATCGCGCGCCGCGTGCAGGACCCGAACGACGTCGATGCCGTCGTCCAGTGGCTCGTAGAAGATGACGTAGCGACCGAAGGGCAGGCTGCGCAACCCCGGCGACGACTCGTCACGGAGCCGCCCCATCCTTGGCTGGGTCGCCGGCAGGCGCAGCGTCTCGTCGAGCCGGTCAACCCAAGCGTCGGCCTGCGCGATGCTGTCTTCGGCGATGTAATCCCAGATCTCGGCGATGTCGGCCGCCGCCAGCGGCCGTCGCAAGACGCGGGGCATTAGGCCTTCGTCTTCGCCGCTTTCCTGCCGCGTCCCTCGCGTTTGATCTGCTGCGGATCCCAGGCGGCCGACGGGCCGCTTTGCCTGCCGGCGCGGATGTCCTGCTGCAATTGCGCCACCCGCGCTGCCCGCACCCGGTCCTGCTCGTCCATCAGCCGCAGCGCCTCGCGCACGACCTCGCTGGCCGACGAGTACATCCCCGAGGCGACCTTCTGCCGCACCAGCTCTTCGAGCTGCGGGGTGAGATTGACGTTCATGCCCATGTCCGTGTCCTTGCGGTGAGGCTTGTGCAGCGTTGCCGCATTCTATCCAGAGTTGACAAGGATGGACATTGCACGCGGGCGCCGCGCGTTGTGCGCAATCCGGCCGCGTGCAGCGCCGCCTATAGTCGAGACACGAAACGAACGGCGCCAATGGTTCGTCGTCCGCCTTCCGCCCCGATAGGAGAACGCCATGCCCTCGCCCCCCGCCAAAACCCTCCGCGCCGCCGTCGTCCAAGCCGGCTCGATCCCGTTCGACACCGACGCCTGCATCGACAAGGCGATCCGCCTGACCGCGGAAGCGGCGGCGGGCGGCGCGAAGCTTGTCGTGTTTCCTGAGGCATTCATCCCGGGCTACCCGAAGGGGCTGAACTACGGCCTCGTGGTCGGTGCGCGCGATCCGGTCGGGCGCGAGGAGTTCCGCCTGTATCTGGACGCGGCGATCGAGGTGCCGGGGCCGCACACGCAGCGGCTTGGCGAGGCTGCGGCCGCGCACCGGTGCTATCTCGTCATCGGCGTCATCGAGCGCGAGCTGGGCACGTGCTACTGCACGGTGCTGTTCTTCGGCCCGGACGGCGCGCTCGCCGGCAAGCACCGGAAACTCATGCCGACCGCGATGGAACGGATGATCTGGGGCTTCGGCGACGGCTCCACGCTCACCGTGGTCGACAGCCCGTACGGGCGCATCGGCTCGGTGATCTGCTGGGAGAACTACATGCCGATGCTGCGCATGGCGATGTACGCGAAGGGTGTAGCGCTCTACTGCGCACCGACGGCCGACGACCGCGACACCTGGCTGCCTTCGATGCGGCACGTCGCGCTCGAAGGGCGCTGCTTCGTGCTCACCGCCTGCCAGTTCCTGCGTCGCAAGGACTTCCCGGACAGCGTGCGCGTGTCGCTCGGCGATTCGCCCGACGCGGTGCTGATGCGCGGCGGCAGCGCGATCGTCAGCCCGCTGGGCCGCGTGCTCGCCGGGCCGTATTTCGAGGGCGAGACGATCCTGACGGCGGATCTGGATCTCGACGAGATCGGCCGCGGCAAGTTCGACTTCGACGCCGCCGGCCACTACAGCCGGCCCGACGTGTTCCAGTTGATCGTCAACGAGCGCCCGATGGCGGCGGTGGTGTCGAAGGGGTAAAAGGCGGTCGGCGCGCAGGATCGTTGATCTGGCTTAAACGCGCCGCCCGCCGCGCGGTTTAGCTTCCCGGGCTCGATCGATCCGCGCGGGCCTTGCGGCCCGCCCGCAGCATTCATGCGACTCGTCTGTCCGGCCGGCACGCTGCCGGCTTTGAAGGCCGCCGTCGACAACGGCGCCGACGACGTCTACCTCGGCTTCCGCGACGCGACCAACGCGCGCAACTTCGCGGGGCTGAACTTCGACGACAAGGCGCTCGCCGAAGGCGTGCGTTACGCGCACGCGCGCGGCCGCCACGTGCTGGTCGCGCTGAATACCTTCCCGCAGCCGGGGCAGGGCGCACTGTGGCGGCGCGCAGTCGATCGCGCGGTCGAGTTCGGCGCGGATGCGCTGATCGTCGCCGACATGGGGCTGATGGACTACGCGCGCCGCACGCACCCGCAGGTGCGGTTGCACTTGTCGGTGCAGGCATCGGCGACGAGCTACGAGGCGATCAACTTCTATCGCAGCCGCTTCGGCATCGCGCGCGCGGTGCTGCCGCGCGTGCTGTCGCTCGCGCAGGTCGAGCAGGTCGTGGCCAACACGCCCGTGGAAATCGAGGTGTTCGGCTTCGGCAGCCTGTGCATCATGGTCGAGGGCCGCTGCGCGCTGTCCTCGTACGTGACCGGCGAGTCGCCGAACACCAAGGGCGCATGCTCGCCCGCGTGGGCGATCCGCTGGGCGCAGACGCCGACGCACACCGAGTCGCGGTTGAACGGCGTGCTGGTCGACCGCTTTCGCCCCGACGAGGCGACCGGCTATCCGACGCTGTGCCGCGGACGCTACACGGTCGAGGGCGACACCTACTACCCGTTCGAGGAGCCGACGAGTCTGAACACGGTCGAGCTGCTGCCCAAGCTCGCGGCGATCGGCGTTCGCGCGATCAAGATCGAAGGACGCCAGCGCAGCCCCGCATACGTCGCCAAAGTCACGCGCGTGTGGCGCGAGGCGATCGACGCCGCGGTGAAAGAGGGCGCCCGCTGGCGTGTCCGGCCAGACTGGCAGGGCGAACTGGCGTCGGTTGCCGAGGGCCGTCAGTGCACGCTGGGCGCGTATCACCGGCCGTGGAAGTAGATCGTCTTCACCACGGCGTACGGAGCGCGCAGGCTGACATGGATTCGTCTTTGTCGGTGCCCTCGGCGTCTCGGTCGTGCAGCCGTCGGCCTTGGAGGGCAGAGGGTCCTGTCACCGAGACACCCGGAACACCGAGAAGTATCGAGGAGTACCCGATTGCGTGACACCGCCGCTGCGCAAGCTCGTTTCGCGCGTGCGGGCGCGGGCTCCGTCATCCCGAGCAGCGCGAGGGATCCCGGCGTTGCGAGCGGCGCGGATTTCTCGCCTTCGGCCCGGAATGACGAAGGGTGAAGGCTGCGAGCGCCGCGCGGTTGGCGCGTGTCACGAAGATTCGTCATGCTCAATAGAGAACGTCCCTTCTGATCTCCGCGGTCGCACGAGCCACTCATGATTCCTCCCGTCCAATCGTCACCGCGCACCATGGCGCCGAGACTGACGCTCGGCCCGCTGCCTTACTACTGGCCGCGCGAGCGCACGCTCGCGTTCTATCGCGACGCTGCGGGCTGGCCGGTGGAAGTCGTCTACCTCGGCGAGACCGTCTGCTCGAAACGCCACGAGCTGCGCCTGGCGGACTGGATCGACATCGGCGGGCAGCTCGCCGCCGCCGGTAAGGAAGTCGTACTTTCCACGCTCGGGCTGATCGAGGCGGAAGCCGACCTGCGCGCGGTGCGCGCGGTCGTCGAGCAGCCGCGTTTCCGCGTCGAGGCGAACGACATGAACGCGGTCAACCTGCTTGCGGGGCGCGGGCCGTTCGTCGCCGGGCCGTTCCTCAACGTCTACAACGCCGACACGCTGAAGCTGTTGCAGGAAGCGGGCGCGGTGCGCTGGGTTGCGCCGATCGAACTGCCTGCCGCGGGCATCGCCACGCTGCTGCGCGAGCTTGCCGCGCCGATCGAAGTCGAGGTGATCGCGCACGGCCGGCTTGCGCTTGCGATGTCGGCGCGCTGCTTCACTGCGCGCTATCACAACCTGTCGAAGGATCACTGCGAATACCGCTGCATCCGCCACCCGGACGGCATCGCGCTCGCCACGCAGGATGGCGAGCCGCTGTTCACGATGAACGGCATCCAGACGCAGTCGGCGCAGCCGATGACGCTGCTCGACGAACTGCCGCGGTTCGCCGACCTGGGCATCGGCCTCGCGCGCATCGGTCCGCAATCGGAAGGCGCCGAGCGCGTCGTCGCGCTGTTCGACGCCGTGCGGCGCGGCGAATTGGCGGCGGACGAAGCGCTCACGCAGGCGCGCGCGAACGAGCCCATTGCCGCGAACGGCTACTGGCACGGCCGGCCCGGCCGCAGCAGCGTCGCTGCCGTTCACTGACCGCATGGATCGAGGATTCGACGCGAAATCACGGAGGTATCGAGTATTTCTCTTTGCTCGTCTCGGTGCTCTCGGTGATCGAGAACACCGAGGAAAAGACAAACGGCATTCCCTGTATCTGCGCGATGAACAAGCTTCCCCGATGAACGCAAGACCCGAAACCCGACTCGCCCTGCCGCCGCTGCCGCGCTGGCTGCCGCGTTATCCGGGGTCGTTCGCGCTCGCGAGCGGGTTGAACCTTCTCGTCATCGACCGCCTGCCTGCCGACCTGCGCAGCAAGCTGAACGGCAAGTCGGTCGCGATCGTCGTCACCGACGCCGACTTCGAGTTCGCATTCCGCGTGCAGGGTCGCCGCTGCGTTGCGATGACCGCAGCGGAGCGACCCGACCTGAAGCTCGCCGCGACCGCCACCGACTTCGCTGCGATCGCCGCCGGCACGGCCGACGCCGACACGCTGTTCTTCCAGCGCCGGCTGGTCATCGAAGGCGAAGTCGAGCTCGCAACGGAGCTAAAGCACTCGCTCGACGCGATCGAGTTTCCGCGGCTGCGGCGGCTGCTGCGCGCGCTGCTCGAGCGTTTGCCGGGGGCGGGCGCTGCTTAGCGTCGCTTCGCCCGCGCCGCCGTCAGCGCCGTGCCCGCAGCGTGTTGCCGGCCATCGTGACGATGAAAAGCGCGATCGCCGCCGCGTGCCCCGCGCCGCCCCAGGCGCGTGCACCGAGGCTTTCGGCCGCCACGCCGGCGACGCGCAGCACGAGCGAGGCGTGCAGCAGCGCCAGCGGCAGGTATAGCCACGGCGTGTACGGCAGCTTTACGCGCAGCACCGCAGGAAAGATGATCGGCGCGTGGCCGAACACCATCGACAGCACGAAGCCGACCAGCAGCGCGTGCAGCGCCGCGTCCCATGCGCGCGCCGCGCCCAGGCCGCTCGCGAACAGCAATCCGGCGAAGGCGAGCCAGAAGTAGCCGGCGAGCAGGCACACCGCGATGTAGCGTGTCAGTCCCTGCTGCCGCACGGTGCGCCGCGCGATGTCGTGCACCGCGAGCCACGCGGCGAGCAGCACGAGCCCGGCGCCGAGCAGTTGCCAGCGCGCGTCGAGTCCGAGCGCGACGGCGGCCACGCCGAGCGCAAACAGCGCGGCCGCCGCGACGAACCACGCGCGCACGGCGGGCGCGGGCCGCAGCACGCGGGCGAGCTCCAGCCGCTCGCCGCTGATCGTGAAGACGAAAAACGCAAGCCAGCACGCGATCGCCGATTGCAGTCCCGCGTCGGCGAGCCACAGCGCCACGCCCGCGGCGAACGAAGCCGCGCCGCCGGCGAGCACCCAGCCGTGCAGCGCACGCGCCTGCAATGCCTGCACGACGGCAACGGCAAGCAGTACCACGGCACCTGCGAGCGCGAACGCGGCCGCGTACGGCCAGGCGCCGCGCGCGGCCGCGAGCGCGGCGAGCGCGAGCGCGGGCGGCGCGACGTAGCCCCACAAGCTCCCGAGCGCGACCGCGCGTTCGAGCGCGATCACGGTGCCGAAGAAGCCGACGACCATCAACACCGCGTGCAGCCCCGCCGCCTGTGCGGCCCACTCGGGCATGTCCCAGCCGAGCCGCGCGAGCCCGGCGGCCACGCCGATCACGAGGCAGATCGCGCCGAGCGCGAGCATCGGCGCGCGGGCGACGAGGGGCTTCACCGGCCGAGCAGCACGCGCGCCGAGTCGCTCATCATCGACGGATCCCATGGCGGATCCCACACCCATTCGAGGTCGACGTTCGCCACACCGTCGAGCGCCTTCAGCGCGGCGACGATGTCGTCCTCGATCACGCCGGTGAGCGGGCACGCGGGCGTGGTCATCGTGACCTGCAGGCGTACGGTGTCGCCGTCGCGTTCGAGGCCGTAGACGAGGCCGAGGTCGACGATGTTCACACCCAACTCGGGGTCGATCACCGAGCGCAGCGCGTCCCACTCGGGGCCGGTGCGTTCGTGTTCGGGGACGGGTTCGATCATGTCGTCGCAGGCTCCGGAGTCGTCAGGCGGCGCACGGATTCGACGAAGCGCGTCAGCGTCGGTGAACGCGCGCCGGCGGGCAGCATCGTTTCGATCAACTGGAAACGGCCACGCGTGGCGACCGCCTGCGCGAGCGCATCCGCGAGGCTGCGCCGCGTGGCAACCCGCACGCCGTCGCCGCCGAGCGCGCACGCCAGCGCCGCGTGGTTCCAGTGGCCGAGATCGTTGAAGCGCGACTCGGGCTGGAACGCGCGCAGCATCTCCCAGCTCGCGTTGTTGAACACGATCACGATCGGATCCCAGCCGTAGCGCCGGCAGTTGCCGAGTTCCATGCCGGTCATCTGGAACGCGCCGTCGCCGACGAGCACGAGCGGCCGCTGCCCGGTCGCCGCCTGCAGTCCGAGCGCGGCCGGAATGCCGAAGCCCATCGTCGCGTAATAGCCCGGCGCCACCAGCGCTGTGTGCTCGATGTCGAGCGCGGTGAAAAGGCAGTCGCCGACGTCGGAGGCGATCGGCATGCGGCCGTGCGCAGCCATCAGGTCGTTGATCGCAACGGCGATGTCGAACGGCTCGATCGTCTGCGCGTCCCGCGCGAGCCGGCGCGGCGCAGGCGCGGGTGCTGCCGCGGGCTTCGTGACGGCGGTCTGCGGCAGCCGCTCGAGCAGCGCGTCGACGAGCGCGGCGAGCGGCGCGTCCGGATAGACGTGATAGCCGAGCGTCACGCGGCCGTCGAACGCGTGGATCGCGCGGCGCAGATCGATCTTCTTTTCCGAGACGCCGAAGTTCGTGTCCGACAGGATCACGCCGAGCAGCAGCAGGCCGTCGGACCCCTCGACGACGCGCGTGATCGCCGGCGCGCCGGCGGCGCCGAGATAGGTGCCGAGCACCGGCGCGCCGGAATCGGAAAGCAGCCCGCGCCCCATGAAGCTCGTGACGACGGGAAGCTGCAGCCGCCGCGCCAGTTCGGCCACGCGCGCTTCGAGCGCGTAGCGGCGCACCTCGACGCCGACCATCAGCACGGGCGACTTCGCCGCGGCCAGACGCGCGAGGATTTCGTCCGCGCACGCGGCCAAGGCTTCGCGGTCGAGTGGCGGCTCGGGCTCGCGCACGACCGTGCTGCACTCGGCGCACACCATGTCGCGCGGCACCTCGATGTAAACCGGCTGCGAGTGGCGGATGCAGTTGGCGAGCACGCGTGCGATCGCGCGCGGCGCGGTCGCCGCGTCGGTCAACTGCGCTTGGTCGCAGGTGATCTCGGCGAACACATGGAGCTGCGAGTCGAGCGTCCGGCCCTGGTGGTGCAGCGACAACCCGCTGCGCCGCTCATGCGCGCCGGGGGCGCCGGAGATCACGACGACCGGCGACTTTTCGGCGTACGCGCCGGCGATCGCATTGACCATGTTCAGGGCGCCCGCGCCGTAGGTCACCGCGGCCACGCCCGGACGGCAGCGCATGCGCGCCGACGCGTCCGCCGCAAAGCCGACCGCGGGCTCGTGGCTCAGCGTGTACAGCGGCAGGATCCCGCAGTCCTCGAACGACTTGAACAACGGCAACGCGAAGTCGCCTGGGATGCCGAAGATCTCCGTCGCGCCGTGCGCCGCGAGCGCACGCGTGAGCGCTTCACCGAGTTGCATGAAGATTCCTTCGCGGCACGAGCGCCGCAGCGAAGCGCCGATGCTTTCATGTGCGCGCGAACGCGCCCTTGACCCGGATCAGAGCCCGCAGCTCTCAACGGAGAGCGGCTCTTCACCCTTCGACGGCCGCGGGTTTGCCGCCGAGACTCCGAGGACACCGGGAAACGACGACCGGCTTCCCCGTGCGCTCGGTGTCTCTGTGGTGAATCGATGTGGTGAATCGACCCTGCTTCGAAGTCGAAGGCCGCGGACTCACCACAGCGGCGCAGTGAAGGGCAAGTCCTTTTCTGCGTGCCCTTTGCGTCTCGGCGGTGAGTCAAGCCTGCGTGCGGCTCAGGGAAGCTGGATCTTGCCGCCGCCGCGTCCCATCGGCGGCAGCCCGCCCGGGCCGCCGAGTCCGCCGGCGCCCGGAATCACCAGACCCGAGGCCGCCTGGCGGCGCATCTCCTGCAGTTCCTTGATCGTGCGCTCGATCGCGACCTTGGCGGTGTCGCCGTAACGCGCGACCGCCTCCGCGAGCGTCTTCGCCTCGATCTCGAAGCTGATCGGCAGCGGGCCCAACTGCGTCATGATCTGCGCCTCGCCCGAATACAGCACCGGGCGCGACGGATCGGCGGCGCCCATCGCGGTCACCGGCACCATCACGCGGATGGTGCCGACTTTGCGGTCGGTGTAGATCTCCTCGCGATACAGCGCGTTCGCGTCCATCGCGATGTCGGGTTCGCGTGCGTCGGCCACGGCAACCTCCGGTCGGTTCGTTGCTTCACTCGGCGCCGACCGCGGCGAGCCCGAAGGCGATCGCGTGGAAGCCGGCGTCGACGTAAGTGATCTCGCCGGTCATACCCGAGGCGAGATCGGAGAGCAGAAACGCCGCGACATTGCCGACCTCCTCGATCGTGACGTTGCGGCGCAGCGGCGAGTTCTTCTCGTTGAATTCGAGCATGCGCGAGAAGCCCTTGATGCCGCTTGCGGCGAGCGTCTTGATCGGGCCGGCGGAAATCCCGTTGACGCGGATGCCTTTCGGTCCGAGGTCGGCCGCCAGATAGCGCACTGCCGCTTCGAGCGAGGCCTTGGCGAGCCCCATCGTGTTGTAGTGGGGCACGACGCGTTCGGCGCCCAGATAGGTCAGCGTGACGAGCGACGCCGGCCGGCCTTGCATCAGCGGCAGCGCCGCCTTCGCGAGCGCGGGGAAGCTGTACGCGGAGATGTCGTGCGCGACTCGGAAGTTCTCGCGCGTCAGCCCATCGAGAAAGCTGCCTGAGATCGCTTCGCGCGGTGCGAAGCCGATCGAATGCACGAGCCCGTCGAGTCCGTCCCAGTGTCCGCGCAGGCCGTCGAAGGTGGCGGCGATCTGCGCGTCGTCGGCGACGTCGCAGGCAAACACGAGCTTGGAGCCGAACTCGCGCGCGAACTCGTCGATTCGCTCGCGGAAGCGTTCGCCGACGTAGGTGAAGGCGAGTTCGGCGCCTTCGCGGTAGCAAGCCTGCGCGATGCCGTAAGCGATCGAACGGTTGGACAGCAGGCCGGTGATCAGGATGCGCTTGCCGGAAAGGAAACCCATCGGGGACGTTCTTTCGTGTTCGATGGCGGGCCGCGCGTCAGCGCCGCGCACCCGCGATGTTGGCGAGGCTGCGCGCGGCCGAGCTGCGCGCGGTCGCGTGGACTTTGGCCGTTGCGGCGGGCTTGCGGGCGGGCGCGGCTGCCTTCTTCGGCGCCGCCGGCACGGCGACCGTCAGCCGCAGGCGCTGGCCGGCAAACAGCTCGCGGGAGCGAAGCCGGTTCCAGGCGACGATCTCGTCGGCGCGTACGTTCCAGCGGCGGGCGACCTTCTCGAGCGTGTCGCCCCGCCGCACGCGGTAGGTGATCTGCTTCAGGTTGCGGCCTTCGGGCACGAGCGTGAAGCTCGCACGCAGCAGCTCGGGCGCGATGTCCTCGTCCATCGTCTCGTCGCGCGGAATCAGGATCGTCGAGCCCGGTGCCAGCTTGTAGCGGGGCGGGACGCGATTGGCCTCGCGCAGTTTCGCCTCGCTGATGCCGACGCGCTCGGCCACTTTGGCGAGCGACTCGTTCGGCTTCAGCGTGTATGCGGTCCAGCTCGCCAGCGGCTGGCCGGTGGCCTCGTACGCCGCGAGGTTCGAGCGGAACGTTTCGACGCGGTCGGCGGGCAGCAGCAGCGTCGGTTGCGCCGCGCCGAGGATCACCGGCCGGTTGAACGAGGGATTCAGCGCGAGGAACTGCTCGAGCGGCATCTCGGCCAGTTCCGCGGCGGTCGCCACGTCGATGTCGCGCGTTTTCGTAACGGTCACGAAGTACGGCTCGTTGCGGATCGCCGGAAGCGCGATGCCGTGCGCTTCGGGATCGCGAACGATGTTCTTGATCGCCTGCAGCTTGGGCACGTAGAACTGCGTTTCGCGCGGCAGCCGCAGGCTCGCGTAATCGGTGGGCTTCTTCGCGCGACGGTTGCGCTGGATCGCGCGCGCCAGCCCCCCCTCGCCCATGTTGTATGCGGCCAGTGCCAGATGCCAGTCGCCGAATTCGTCGTACAGCTTCTGCAGATAGTCGAGCGCGGCGCGCGTGGACTCGACGACGTCGCGCCGCTCGTCCTTCCACACGTTCTGCTCGAGGGCGTACAGCTTGCCGGTGGATGGGATGAACTGCCACAACCCGGCGGCGCGCGCGTGCGACTCGGCCTCGGGCTGCATCGCGCTTTCGACGAAGGGCAGCAGCGCCAGCTCCGTCGGCATGCC